>NZ_JACJQM010000023.1:0-104534 GCF_014696655.1 Nostoc sp. FACHB-888
TGTCAATGATTGCAATGCTTTTAGTAATTTTTTAATATAATTTTTAATATTGTTTTGTATTTGTAACTAAGAATTTAGCATAACAAGTACTGAAGAACCAAAACTATACTAATAAACCAGTTTTCCTAAAAATTTACTTTTACCCCATACCTTGCGTCTATATGACTTCACAATCTTCTCACTCTGACAAAATTCTAGTTGTTGATGATTCTCCTGATAACGTGTTTTTGATCAAAACTATTTTGGAGGAAGAAGGTTACACCATTAGCACCGCAGAAAATGGTATTTCGGCCTTGGCAGAATTAAAAGCTTCTCCTTGTGACTTGGTTCTGCTGGATCTGATGATGCCAGATATGGATGGGTACGAAGTCACCAAGCACATTCGTGGAGATATGAAATTGCCACAATATATCCCCATATTGCTGATAACTGCCCACGATGCGCCCAACGTCGCCCACGGATTAGACTTAGGTGCTGATGATTTTATCCGCAAACCTGTAACAGTAGATGAATTGCTGGCACGAGTGCGATCGCTTCTGCGTTTGAAGCATAGTATGGATGAACGTGATGAAATTGCCCGTCAGCGAGAAGATTTTGTCTCCCGTCTCACCCACGACTTACGCACTCCCTTAGTGGCGGCTGATCGTATGTTGATGCTATTTCAACAAGGCGCTTTAGGAGAATTATCATCCCAAATACAGGAAGTAATCGCCATCATGGCCCGTAGCAATATCAACCTGCTTTCTATGGTCAACACCTTATTAGAAGTTTATCGTTTTGAAGCAGGTCGCAAAACTTTGGCATTTCAACCAGTTAATCTGGGGCAATTGCTAGAGGAGGTGACTGGAGAATTGGCACCTCTAGCTCAAGACAAAGCACTGTCTCTAAATTTGGACTTTACTGAAGATTCAAGCACAAACACAGTGATGGGCGATCGCTTAGAATTGCATCGTCTATTTACAAATCTTATTGGCAATGCAATCAAATTTACCGACTCTGGGTCTGTGACTGTTCATTTCACTTTTCAACACCAGTTAGATAAAAGTAGTCAATCTCAGTTATCTGAAAAATCTAATTCCGTCGAATATATTAGCATTGAGATAGCGGATACTGGCCCAGGTATTCGTCCTGAAGAACAAGCAACTATATTTGAACGATTCCGTCAAGGTAGCCACAAGAGTTCTGGTAGTGGCTTAGGACTCTATCTTGCTCGCCGAATTGTCGAGGCACATCAAGGCATTATTTTGTTGAATTCTGAGTTAGGCAAAGGTAGCGTATTTATTGTCCTTCTACCGACTACAAAATTAGAAAAATAGTAGTTATAAATTATGAATTACCGAATTTTTACCCTGATAATTCATAACTTATAATTTGATTATTATATATTAGAAAATAATAAAAATTAATAAATTAAGTGTGCTGAGATAGCAACGATAACATTGAATAAATAGTTTTTTATGGAACGAAACAATGATTACCACTGAATTATCTAATATTGGCAATATTATCCAGAATCAGCGTGAGTTTTTTAAAAGTGGCAAAACTAAAGATGTCACTTTTCGTATTGAACAACTCAAAAATCTTAGGCAAGCAATCATTGAGCATGAAGAGTCAATAGTCGAGGCACTAAAAGCAGATTTACATAAACCAACAGTGGAGAGTTACCTTACAGAAATCGGTGTCATCAAAGAAATCGATTATGCTATAAAACATCTCAAAACCTGGACTAAGCCCAAAAAAGCACCCGTTTCTTTTGATTTTTTTTCCTACTCAGCGAGAATTTATCCAGAACCGTTAGGGGTTGTTTTAATTATCGGGCCTTGGAACTATCCATTTCAGCTAATTATCTCACCGTTAGTAGGTGCGATCGCAGCCGGGAATTGTGCAATTCTCAAACCTTCAGAAATTGCTTCTCATACGTCTGATGTTATTGCTAAGATTATTGCCAAACATTTTGACCCAGCTTATATTGCAGTGGTGGAAGGGGGTGTTGAAGCTAGTCAAAAACTACTTGCAGAAAAATTTGACCATATCTTTTTTACTGGTGGCACAGCCGTTGGCAAAATCGTTATGGTAGCAGCAGCAAAATATCTTACACCAGTTACTTTAGAATTAGGCGGCAAAAGTCCTTGTATCGTAGATAGTGATATTAATCTTGAACACACTGTCAGACGAATTACTTGGGGCAAATTTATTAATGCTGGACAAACTTGTATCGCTCCTGACTATCTTTTAGTTAATAAAACAATCAAAAAAGATTTAATAAATGGGCTGGAAAAATGCCTAAAAGAATTTTATAGTGATAATCCTGTAAACAGTCCTGATTATGCTAGGATTATCAGTCAAAAACATTTTGAGAGATTGGTTAACTTTCTCAAAGATGGTGAAGTTATCATCGGTGGAGAAAATCAACCTTCAGAGCGTTATCTTGCCCCCACAGTGATTGATAATGTCTCCTTAGAAGATTCTGTAATGCAGGAAGAAATTTTTGGACCCATTCTACCCATTATTGAATATACTGACATTGCCGAAGCGATCACTTTGATTAACTCTAGACCTAAACCCTTGGCGCTATACTTGTTTTCCCAAAACAAAAACCTACAAAAGCGAGTTTTGCAGGAAACTTCATCGGGTGGAGTTTGTATCAACGATACAGTGATGCAGGTTGGTGTTTCGTCTTTACCATTTGGTGGGGTGGGAGATAGCGGTATTGGCAACTATCATGGCAAAGCTAGTTTTGACACCTTTTCCCATAACAAAAGCGTATTGCAAAACTCATTCTGGCTCGATTTAAAATGGCGATACGCTCCTTATGAAGGCAAATTACCAATAATCAAGAAATTTTTGGGATAAAAAGGTTAAAGGATACAGGTTATAGGGTACAGTTTTTCTTGACTGTAACCCATAACCTGTAACCTATTCCCTTCTGAACTTTTAAAACCCAAAAGCATTACTGTAACGCTCCTCAGCCCAAGGTTCACCACGGCGGTGGTAGCCATTGCGTTCCCAAAAACCAAGTTCTTCACCAGCTAAAAACTCTAAACCATTAATCCACTTAGCACTTTTCCAAGCATAAAGATGGGGTACAACTAGCCGCATTGGGCCACCGTGTTCAGATGGAAGGTCTTCGCCAAAGACTTTAAAGGCAAAGAAGTTTTCTTCGCGCATAAAATCTTCTACAGAAATATTGGTAGTGTAGCCGCCGTAGCAGTGTTCCATAATATGGGCTACTTTCGGTTCTAGCTCAATCAGACCCATGAAATCTATAACTTTAATGCCAGTCCATTTAACATCGAGTTTAGACCAGCGCGTTACACAGTGGAAGTCTGCTGTGAATTCATGTTGAGGCAGCGCCATAAAGTCTGACCAACTAAAGGTAGCAGACTTTGCCAAACCCCAAACTCGAAACTCCCATTCCTGAGTGCTGACTTGGGGAGTTGCACCGTAAGTTAATACGGGGAAACCTTTAGCTAAGTGTTGACCAGGAGGAACGCGTTCCCCCTCTTCATTCCCTGGTTTCTGAAAAAATTTTCCTAGCATAGTTAGAGAAAACTTGTTTTTCTTAAGATATTTACAAGCTTTTTGCTGAGTTGCCAACAGCACCAAATTTTTTACTTTCTATATGATTACTTGATCATTACTCATCGATAATAGGTAATGGGTAATGGATATTCCCAATTACTCACTACCAATTTTTCTCGATCTAATGAGCTTGTTTAGAGTATCTATAATTCAAAATGCAATCAGGAAAGCTAATAAAAAGCGTTTATCCAGTGGTAAGAAGATTGGTGCTGTTTATGCTTTTCCTGACTGGAGAATTATGATTCTTCCTCTTCTTCAGCAGTTGGATAGACAAATGTAGAACGTCCAGTCAAAATTGACTTACCCAAAGAGAGGGCTTTTTGAGCTTCGATGACGGCTTTGTGCCTCCAGGTAGCTCGACGTTTATCTCGTTTTGATTTGGAAGTTTTCTTCTTAGGAACAGCCATGTCAGCAGATATTGCGATTTTTGACAACCTTCTTATTCTAGGCCATCCAATGACGCGAAGAACAACAGGTAAATTTAATTGATCGGTTGAGACTGAAGTAGGGCATGGGGTAGAGGGAATTCCAATTACCTCTTTTCATCTCCTGAAGCCCGTGTCAAGCTAAACTCGTCATTTTTGGGTTGGTAGACTGCTAGCTGCTGGAACTGCATTAGAGCTATTTTCAAAGAAAAGTAATGATCGCGCAGTTTTAAAATAAGTCGCCCAATTTTGAGCATCGGGACGCGATCGCCATTGGGGACGACTAACATCTAATGTCAGAACTGGTGCGATCGATCCATAATTTTGTACGGATACTATGATTGAAACATCAGTTACCAAGATATCTTGGTCGAAGCTTCTCTGAGCGGCTGCCCTAGCGGCTGCTTCCGCCCTCCGGAGAATGGTTTCATAGTTTTCTTCCGGCAGACGGTCAATAGCTAGATCAATTCTAGCGGTGTAAGCTCGCACAACCTGAGGCGCGATCGCTTCCGTCAAAAACCACGCAGGAACCGTAGATATGAGCAAAATTACTAAAGGAACTATCCGGATTCTTCTGGCAATTTGGCTAATAACTGAAAAGGGAGTGATCGATGATGGTAGGTGAGCATAAGTCTTGCTCATGACCTTTTATCTCCTTAGTGATGATCTGTTATTGAAATTAGGTGGAAGTATTTCCCGAATATCTAACGTAATAAAAATTACATTCTAACTTAAGATTCGATCAGAATCATCTAGACTATAAGACATAGGTTAGCTTTGTTTTTTTAGCAAAGCTAACCGCAATTTTAAGACCAGCAAACAATAACTGACAAAGAGCGGGATGGCAAATTACTGGGCGATCGCGATTGGCATCAATCAATATCAGTTATTTCAACCTTTAAGTTGTGCCCAAGCAGATGCTGAGGCAGTAGAGGATTTTTTGGTGACAGAGGCAGGTTTTCTCCCCAAACACTGTCTAGTCATGACGGACACCTCGCCACCGATTGGCGACAGATCAACTTATCCGACTAAAGAGAATATTCTGCTGCTGCTTGAGGATTTGGCAGCGACAAGTTGGCAACCGGAAGATTATCTGTGGTTATTCTTTAGCGGTTATGGGGTCAACTACCAAGGCAAAGATTACTTAATGCCAGTAGAAGGTAACCCCGAACTCGTACAAGAGACTGGCATAGAATTGCGATCGCTAATGCAAAGCCTGCAACTTGCTGAGTTGAATGTATTGCTACTACTCGATATCAACCGCGCTTTTGGCACTCAAGCTGATGCTCCCGTTGGTGAAGAAACAATAGAATTAACCCAAGAACTACAACTTGCGACAATTCTTTCTTGTCAACCAGAGCAATTTTCCCATGAAAGTAGCGAACTAGGTCACGGATTCTTTACAGCAGCCTTGTTAGAAGCTTTGCGTTCTGGTAATGGCAGTAATTTGGCAGATTTAGAAAGCTACTTAAGCCTGCTTATGCCAAAATTATGCCACCACCACTGGCGTCCTGTGCAAAACCCTGCCACGATCATCCCATCAAGGACGCAGGTAATCTTGCCAGAATTAGCAATGGAAAGTGATTTCCAATCAGAAGCAGTGATTTATCCTGAAGAATCTTTTGCTATTGCCCGTGCGGCTCCTCCCCTTGACGATTACCCTAGAACTTTAGCAGAACGGGGTAGATGGGGAGAAGCTATTGTGAATTCCTCCCAACACAAGGTCGAAAAGTCTAAAGCTCAACCAGTTCAGGAGTCAGCTACTAGCTTAGTTTCCCAGCCAATAGCGGAAACTTCTTTAGGAGCGAATCCAAAGGGAAGATTTATCCCCAATTCTTCCAAAGGTTACGTCTCTCGATTGCCATCGAATCAACCAAGCATCCCTTTTTGGAAACAGTTTATTTTATGGGGCGGAGGCAGCCTGCTGGTAGCAGGTTTAATCGCCGTAGTTTTTCTTCGTAATCAAGAAACTTTTAGAATTAAGCAAATATCAAGCACATCACCCAATGCTACTGCTAGCGATCGCCAGGTTATCGAGAATTTACCAAGCGATGTCTACGACGGGCTACGCCTACGCACTCCGGAAGTTAGATTTAAAAATCAATCTAGCGCCCAAATAACTTCTAGTTCAGAGTCAGAAAAGCGAAATCAAGCAGTCTTAGACTTGGCGAAAATGTCGCTCAAACAAACTCAAGCTAGTGATTTGAGCATGGCGATCGCTACAGCCCGGAAAATTAAACCCGGTGAACCACTGTACGAACAAGCTCAGGAGAATATTAAGATTTGGAGCCGGATGATTTTAGATTTAGCAGAGGGTCGTGCTAAACAAAGACAGTATGCTAGCGCTATCGCTGCCGCTCGATTAATCACCAAAGATGAAGCCCCCTACGCGAAAGCACAAGCAGCAATAAACCTGTGGCGTCTAGAGGGCAAGCAGTACGTGAGTAACAAAACTCTTTTAGATGCAGCTAATGCTTTAATTAAGTCTGGACAGGCATCTACCTACAATCGTGCGATCGAAGTTGCTAGGAAAGTACCACCAGGTCAACCTGGCTTCGATACTGCCCAAAAATCGATCAATAAATGGAGTGAGAAAATTTTAGACTTGGCCAAGCGTCGCGCTGCCCAAGGAGAACGTAATGCCGCGATCGCAACAGCTGCTTTAGTGCCAGAGGAGACGGCCGCTTACGAAGATGCTCAGGATGCCATCCAAAAATGGCAAAAAAAATAGTAAAAAAATAGCAGGGAGTTAGGAGTTAGGAGTTATATTTTTTTTAATTCCTTACTCCTGACTCCTCAACTTTACTCTTAGCACTCAGCAGTACTGTGATACATCTTCGCTGCATTCATCAGCTAGATAGCACAGCGCTCGGAAACGTAAACCAACCACTTCTTCATATAAGGGGTTGAGTTTACACATGGGCGGAATGTGAAACAGGGTTTTCCCAAATAATTTGACATCTCGCTCAAAGGGACACTGAGATGGAATCAATTTACACAAGCGGTGAGCTAGTTGGCGATCGCGGATTTGAATATTTTCTACACGCTGCCGTAGGGGTTGGAGAATATCCCAGTAAGGCTTGGAAATAGAAGGGTTTAGCTGGGTTGCTTTGTCGTCACTAGTCTCTGCTTGATTGATCGATACCCAGCTTGCCAGAAAAATCTTTTTTGTGGTATTGTCGAATACCTTCATGGTTAATCCTCTGTGTTATTGAGGTTATTCATCTTTTTGATGAATATATACAATGTGGCAACTAACTTTTCCAGAAAAATCGCGTTCTGACTGCGATATAATGTAATACCTGATTAGCCACTTAAGTCAGAACCTAATTTATTACTACGTCAAGTTAATCGCAATTTTCTGGGGATCGGTAGTGTAATATTACGATCTTGTTCATAACTTGATATAGTTTAAATTTTAATAAAGACATCCATCATTGGATAGGTATTAGTGTAACATTTACAGAACTTAATATCAGATATTCTTGAGAGCATTTTTGCTAAGTATAAATATCAGTAAAACCCTAGCAGGCGCTTTTCCCCCCGGTATTCCCACTTCCCACGTTCTCGCATCTTTTTTATTGCTGGCTGAATTTCGTAGAAGCAGAGAGAAATCTGTAGACGCTGCTACGCTTTAAAGCCAAGTGGGTTGGCTTTCGCAGTAGATGCAAAGCGGCTAGTCATGAATCGGTCGTCGCAAAGCCTCAGTAAAGAAAGTGATTTTTCTTCAATTTGCAGTCTATAGCGTCTTAGGGCTAACTTATCTGGGGTTAGCATTGGGTTACATTCCTGGTTTACGCATGAACCGCGCCACCATTGCTTTGGTCGGTTCTGCCTTTTTAATTGCTTTAGGTGTTCTGAATTTAGAGGAAGCATGGCAGGCTATTGATGCCAATACCATCGTATTTCTGTTGAGCATGATGGTAGTTAATGCAAACCTATCCTATGCAGGGTTCTTTAGACGATCGCTATCAGTGATATTGAGTATCACTCGCAGTCCTCTAGGTTTGTTGATGGCTTTAACTTTTGGTAGTGGTATTCTCTCTGCCTTTTTTCTCAATGACACTCTGGCGCTAGTTTTTACACCATTAACCTTGAGTTTGACCCAAGCTTTGGGTTTAAATCCGATACCTTATTTACTAGCAATCGCAGGTGCAACTAATATAGGCTCGGTAGCAACTTTGAGCGGTAATCCCCAAAATATTTTGATTGGCTCCTTTTCAGGTATCTCCTATCTAGATTTTCTGCGTGTATTGGCCCCAGTTGCCCTAGCAGGGTTGGTAATTCAGGTGATATTACTGTGGCTACTTTACCCCGATGTCCGCTCAGTCAAACCTTGCCAAATATTACCCACCACCAACCAACGGATTTATAAACCCTTATTTAATAAAACATTAGTCATTACAACTGGGCTGCTAATTGCATTTACTGTTGGCTTACCCTTAGCGCAGTCTGCTTTAGTTGCTGCTAGTTTGTTGCTAATTACTCGGCGGGTTAAACCCCAGCGCATTTTGCAAAAGGTGGATTGGAACCTGCTGGTAATGTTTTCTGGATTGTTTATCCTGACGCGAGTCACACAAAAGTTGAATTTGCTCCAGCCATTGACTCACACAGTAAACTCTGCCGCGAGTTTATTGGGTGTAACTGTCGTTTTATCTAACTTGATTTCTAATGTTCCGGCTGTACTCTTATTACAACCGCTGATTTCTCAAGGTGATACTAAGTCTTGGTTATTGCTAGCAGCAGGCTCAACATTGGCAGGGAATTTAACCTTATTTGGCGCAGTCGCCAACCTGATTACTGTAGAAGCTGCTGCTGATTTAGGTTACAAGTTAACTTTTTGGGAACATCTAAGGTTTGGAGCGCCTTTAACAGTGTGTACTTTGGTTTTAGTGTACCTCTGGGTTCATTGAGGATATGTAGCAACAACCCTAAGCTGAAAACACCTGCTGGGCTGTCAGGGTTAGTTCTGCGAATGTTTGAGAAATAATTTGCTGGTTTCCAGTAAACACAGTTCGCTTATAACTACCATTGTTTAGCAAACACACCGTCACCTTATTTTTTAAGGGATCAACAATCCAATACTCGACCACACTAATAGCTGCATACTCAGAGGTTTTTTGGTTATAGTCCCGCTCAACAGATTCAGGACTTACCACCTCAACTAATAGGGGTGGAGCAGTTTTGAGGATAGCCGAAGTACTCTCAATACTTTGTGCCTGTTGGTTAGTAATTACACAAATATCAGGTCGCCTGGGTTGTTTATTGGTCAGCACCTCTGTACCGTTAGGACGCGGTTGTAAAGGCAGCCCCATTTTTTGAATTTCTAAAAAGAAGCGAACTAAGAGTAAGGTGATAATCGCCTCATGCTTACCAGTACCAGGAGGCATTTCTAGCAGCACCCCATCCTCAAGTTCATATTGCTTGTCTGTACCGTCATTAAAATTGATATATTCTTCAAGTGTATTAATTTTTATTGGTGTTTTAGTCATAGCGATCGCCTTCAAGAGCTATAGGCAAGTACTATTTACTGAGGTTTCTATACCCATAATAAAAGACTATATCTCACGGCAAAGCGCAAAGACGTTAGAAAAAATCTACGTCTCTGCGCTTTAGCGTGAGATTTTTATATTAAATTCTCTACGATGCTACTTGAGCAGCAGTCCGAGTGCGCCGTCTTCTGCCATCAGCAACTTTCACAGGCGGTTCATCAGGGATTTGCATCAACAGAGTCACAGATGGCTGACATTGCAATTCCCGACGGATGGAACGTTGCAATTCTCGTTCTAAAGTTCCTTGCAATCCACCCCAGTCTATATCTGCTGCTTCGCCTTCGCTAGGTGCAAATTCTGTCCAGCGCACAGTGAGGATTTCTTCAATGCGTTGTTTTACCCAGGTTTGTAGCAGCGATCGCTCTACACTTGTAACTACACCCCGTAGGTGAACTTCTGGTTTTGCCAACAGTTTACCATTCCAATCAATGGCAGCTGCGATCGTGATAATGCCTTCTGAAGCCATGCGTTGCCGTTCTTGCAGCACTTTGGCACTTACCATACCGGAACTAGTGGTATCCACCAATTCGATACCAGATGGCACTTTACCAGCGACGCGAATAGCATCTTCAGTCAGTTCGACAATATCACCATTCTGAATAATGATCATGTTTTCTGAAGGAATGCCCATACTCTGAGCCGTTTCTGCGTGCTTCACTAGCATCCGATGTTCGCCGTGAAATGGCACAAAGAACTTGGGTCGAGTTAAGGCAATCATCAGCTTTTGCTCTTCCTGACAGCCGTGACCGGAAACGTGAATCCCTTTATCCCGACCATAGACCACTTTTGCACCTTGAATCATTAATTTATCAATGGTGTTGACTACTGCGATCGTATTTCCGGGAATTGGGTTAGCAGAGAATACTACTGTATCTCCTTCGCGGATTTTAATGTGAGGATGTTCTTTGTTGGCAATGCGGGTCATTGCTGCCATCGTTTCACCCTGAGAGCCTGTAGTTAAAATCAGTACTCTTTCATCAGGTAGATTGCGGACTGCGTGCAATGGTTGCAGCAGATTATCTTCACACTTGATGTAACCTAAATTCCGGGCATGAGCAATCAAGTTCAGCATTGAACGCCCCACAATCGTCACTACACGATTTTGCTTCTTGGCGATATCCAAAATCATGTTGATGCGATGGACGCTAGAAGCAAAGGTAGTGACAAATAATCGCCCAGTGGCTTGACTAAATACTCTCTCAAGATTTGGATAAACTGAACGTTCCGAAGGTGTAAACCCTGGAACTTCAGCATTAGTGGAATCACTTAGCAGACAAAGAACGCCTTTTTCACCATGTTCTGCTAACCGCTGCAAGTCAAACTTTTCACCATCCACTGGGGTATGGTCAATTTTAAAATCCCCTGTGTGAATGACTACACCTAGAGGAGTATGAATGGCAACAGTGAAACTATCAGCAATGGAGTGGGTGTTGCGGATATATTCAACTAAAAAGTTTTTGCCAATTCGCACCACATCGCGTGGTAGAACTGTTCTGATTTCTGTGCGATCGCGCACTCCTGCTTCTTCCAATTTACCCTCTAGCATTGCCATTGCTAGCCTGGGCCCATAAATTACGGGGATATCAAATTGCTTGAGATGGAAAGCAATCCCGCCAATATGGTCTTCATGACCGTGAGTAACGATCATCCCTTTAATTTTGTGGCGATTTTCCCGCAGATAGGTCGTATCTGGCAAAACAATATTTACTCCATGCATCGCCTCTGTGGGAAAAGCCAATCCTGCATCTAGCAGGATAATTTCATCGTCATATTCAAAAAGACAGGTATTTTTCCCAATTTCGTGTAAACCGCCCAAAGGAATAATTTTCAAGGCGGAATTATTAGCTTCGTTTTTAGCCATTTTCTCCTTAGATCGTTACTTGTGGTTAATTTAGTTGATAGTTAACGAACTTGTATTTAAGACAACATCATTTGTCTCTTAATCCAGTCCCAAAGCAATCAAGTTTTAATTGAAGATTTCAATTTTTTATTCAATAAAATCGACTGTACACTGAAGAATTTATAGTATGTCTATCAGTCCTAGCACAGATTTTTAAATTGCAACTTATGAACAATTATGAGCATTGTTTATATGTATCTTTAGAAAGCGGCATAACAACGTTTAATCGCATGGTGGCTAGATTAAACTAAGTTCTTTCAGAACCGCTTCTAACTTTTGACTTACTTCTAAATCAGCTTCACATAGTGGCGGACGAGTTGAACCAACCTCCCAACCTTGAAGTTTGAGTGCTTCTTTCACTGGAATGGGATTTGAAGTGAGAAATAAAGCTTTAAACAACGGGAAGAGTTGGAGATGAATGTCCCTTGCTACCTCAATTTTACCCGCACTAAAAGCTTGGATCATCTGCTGTAGTTGGTTTCCTACCAGATGAGAAGCCACACTTACTACACCCTTTGCCCCGATCGCTAACAAGGGCAAAGTCATGTAATCATCACCAGAATAGATGTGGAATTCTTTTGGTGTCAAGCGACGAATTTCGCTTGCCTGATCTATATTACCAGTGGATTCTTTAATCCCGACAATATTGCTAACCTTAGCTAACCGGGCAACTGTTTCTGGCTGAAGGTTTTGCCCGGTACGACCTGGGACATTGTATAACAACAATGGTAAGTCGGGACAGGCTTGTGCTATTGCCTGAAAGTGCGCTTCCAATCCCGCTTGTGGCGGTTTGTTGTAATAAGGGACAACTTGTAAGGAACCATGTACTCCTATTTTAGACGCTTTTTGGGTAGCTGCGATCGCTTCTTTGGTGGAATTTGAACCACAACCTGCGATCACCTTGGCTTTTCCTGCCACAGATTTCAGTACCTCGACAAACAACTGATATTCCTCATCCCAAGTCAGGGTAGGGGATTCCCCTGTTGTGCCGCATACCACCAATGTATCTGTGCCGTTATTAGCTAGATGTGCTGCCAGTTCTGCCGCTACATCATAATTGACACTCCCATCTGCTTTAAACGGCGTAATCATAGCGGTTAAAACATTGCCAAAATCTCCCACCCTGTTTTCACTCCTGATTAGCCATATTTTTATATCTTGGTGGTTTTCTCTTGTAATAACCTATCTGCAAATTACTTTCAACAGTAATTTGCACATTTGCTTTTTTTCATTAGTTGTTTATTTTTACTAATGACTAGCTTGAAACGTAAGCTTTAGCAGGTTTGAGTAGGTTTTGTTCTACTAGTAATTCGGCGATTTGTACTGCATTCAATGCTGCGCCTTTGCGGATTTGGTCGCCGCACAACCATAATTCCAAGCCACAGCTATGAGAAATATCTTGACGAATTCTTCCCACTAAAACTTCATCTCTACCAGTTGCTTCAATTGGCATCGGAAAATAATTAGTTTCCCAATTCTCTACCAATTTAACTCCAGGAGAGGAATTTAAAATTTCTCTGGCTTCCTCTGCACTAAAGGGAGTCTCAAATTCTAAATTAATGGCTTCTGAATGGGCGCGGAGTACGGGAACCCGTATACAGGTCGCAGTGATTCTGATTTGCTGCGTGCCAAATATTTTTCGGGTTTCGTTGACCATTTTCATTTCTTCCTCACAATAACCCAAATCGTTTAATGGAGAGTTATGGGGGAATAAATTAAATGCCAGTGGGTAAGGCAATACCTCAGCAACTGGTGGCTGTCCTTGTAGTATAGCGCTTGTTTGGATTTTGACTTCTGCCATTGCTCTAGCACCAGCACCACTAGCAGATTGGTAGGTTGAAGCTACGATACGTTGCACTGGTTTAACTTTATGTAATGGCCATACTGCCACACTCATTAAAATTGTTGTGCAATTGGGGTTAGCAATAATGCCTTGATGATTAGCTGCGGCTTGTGGATTCACCTCTGGCACTACTAAAGGAACTTCCGGGTTCATCCGAAAGGCACTGGAGTTGTCAATTACCACTGCGCCTTTTTCGACGGCAACTGTTGCCCAAGTTTTGGATATAGAACCACCTGCACTGGCTAGTACTATATCGACATTTTCAAAGGCGCGATCGCTCACTGGCTCTACTGGTATATTCTCACCTTTAAACCTTAGCGATCGCCCGACACTCCGCTCTGATGCCAATAACTTTAAGTCAGCAATCGGGAAATCACGTACTTCTAATAATTCCAGCAACTCTGTGCCAACTGCACCAGTTGCTCCCAAAATAGCTAAACGATAGGATTTTGACAAATTTGCTTCCTCCTTTAAAATATTTATCTGCAATTTTTTGGAACAATTGACTATGTGCTTATTTTGCTTATATTTAAATAGCGATCGCAGCTTTAGAAATAAAGTTTGAATAGATTTAGATTTTTTTCTAATTAAATCTATAAAGATAGATTTAATAAATTTATTTGCTTGGTTATTTAATTAAGTTAATTGATATTGCATTTTACAAAACCGCCGTTCGATTTTTTCATGTATCTAAAACTAGATTATTGTAATATTATACAACAAACCGCCATTTAGCATAAAATATAGATATATCTGCACTTAGGCGTTTGATTTGTAAGGTGAATAAACATCTTGGCTGTAAATTGGGTTGCCAGGATGATGAATGTATTATGATGCAAATGTTGTAAAATCGGCAAACCATAAAATCGAGCTATGTGGCTAGGCAGCAGATTTACTCGCGCACCACAAGATAGCTAAAGTCAATGCTATAACTTTAAAATACTAAACTACTGGCTGAAAACCAGGATATCACGGTGGTAGCCCACTGAAGAATTAATTCCTGGGTTTTCAGTGCTAAATTCACACCAACTGAAGATTAGGGGCTGGCGAATAGGGATTGAATTTTCCCCCTTCCCGATACGGGAAGGGGGTTAAGAGGTTAGGTTTTCGTGGACTTTTCCAGATAACGTGAAAAGTTAGCAGCTAATAGCCCCCTTCTCCCTGGTTCTTTGTTAAACTCTTCCCAATCCGCAATAGATTCAGCAGTTATTACAAATATTAGGCAAGAAGCCCAGACGCTCTTATGCCTGGAAGTGTCAATAATTGTTATGAGAGTAAATTGTCAAGTCCTTGGCTATTGGCAGTAAACTGGATCTCTGTGGCAGGACACAGTATCCATCCTTGGATGTCATGTCATGAAGCTTTATGACAATTTCCCATCCTCCTTAAGAGACATCAAGCCATAAACGCGAACAATTATTGCGTCTTATGTGTACTCGGAGATTAAAATACCAGAAAACTAGAGACGAAGCATGAAAGTTACCCAGGAAAAACTTCCCGCCAGCCAAATTGGTCTGGAAATAGAGATTACGTCGGAAATTACCAAGCAAACTTACGAACAGGTCATTAAAAAATTAGCGAGTACTGCCAATATTCCTGGGTTTCGTAAAGGCAAGGTACCTCGGCCAATATTGCTACAACAACTGGGTACAACTCGTATCAAAGCAGCAGCGCTGGAAGAACTAATTCAAGACGGCATTGAGCAAGCAGTCAAACAAGAAGCTATCCCGGCAATAGGTCAGCCGCAATTGCGCTCCTCTTTTGAGGATTTAATTACGAATTATGAACCTGGAAAACCCCTGACGATTTCGATCGCTGTCGATGTAGAACCCGAAGTGAATTTAGTTCAGTACACTGATCTGCAAGCCAAGGCTGAAGAAGTCAAGTACGATCCAGAACGAGTAGACGCAAACCTTGATAAGGAACGTCAAGAATTGGCGACATTGATTCCTGTGGAAGGACGTGCAGCCCAAATTGGCGATATTGCCGTAGTCGATTTTAAAGGTTCATTCGCCAGAGTGGAGGGTGAAGACGAAACAACTGAACTAGAACCGATTCCTGGAGCCGAAGCAACTGATTTTCAAGTTGAATTGCAGGAAGATAAGTTTATTCCAGGCTTTATTGCTGGAATAATAGGAATGAATCCTGAGGAAACCAAAGAAATTGCGGCACAGTTCCCAGATCCGTATGCTAATGAAGATTTAGCTGGAAAAGCGGCAACTTTCACCGTAACGCTCAAAGAACTCAAAGAAAAGGAACTACCAGAAGTAAATGACGATTTCGCCCAAGAAATCAGCGATTTTGAAACCTTAGAGGAGTTACGCGCTTCTTTGGTAGAGCAATATCAAAAAGAGGCAGACGACAAAACAAAAGCAAATAAACAGGAAGCCTTGTTAACGGAACTGCTCAACCACGTAGAAGTTGACTTACCAGCAACCTTGATTGAGCAAGAAGTGGATGCAATGCTAACGCAAACAGCAATGCGGCTGTCTCAACAGGGATTGGATGTAAGGAAGTTGTTTACTCAAGATATTATTCCTCAATTGCGTGAGCGATCGCGTACTGAAGCAATTGAGCGGATCAAACGCTCTTTATCCTTGCGGGAAGTTGGGAAACGCGAATCTATTGAGGTAACACCAGAAGAAATTGCAACCAGAGTTAGAGAACTTTTGGAACAGTACCCAGATGAGCAAGACGTTGATGAAGATAGACTGCGCTCAATCGTGGAAAACGAACTATTAACCGAAAAAACCATCGATTGGCTTTTAGAACATTCCTCAGTTGAACTTGTACCCGAAGGCTCCTTAAGTCCCGCAGAGGAAATAGAAGCCGCAGAATCAGATGCTGATGCAGAGCAAGCAGAGGAAGAAAGTAGCGAAGCTTCGACAGAAGTCACAGAAGGATAATTAAAAATCCCACAGCCATATAGTTCACCAGTTCTAAGTTAAAAGTACTGGTGAAATGGGTAAGCTAAAGGAGATGAGGGAGCAGGGGGATAAATAACCAATGCCTCTTGACTCTTAACTCTTCAAAACTCAGGGATGAAGGCAGAATAATTAAAAAATTAATGAATTTTAAGCAAATTGTGACACATATTATCCCCTGAGCTTGATACTGTGTTACACGGGAGGAAATTATATGAGGCATAATGGTTAACACGTAGCTATAAAAATCCTATTCGTCGAAAAGGCAGCATTTGCTGCTGAAACATTTGTCCTAAATTATCGTCAAAGAAAGCTTGTATGCTTGTATCGCAGTCGGGAAACTACCCCATCAGCAACCAAAGTCGAATAAACATTAACTCCCAGTTGAACAGCCCTAGCAACATCGTGCCGATGGTGGTGGAACAATCTGGCATGGGAGAAAGGGCTTTCGACATCTACTCCCGCTTGCTGCGAGAGCGGATTATCTTTTTGGGAACGCCAATAGACGATACCGTAGCCAACTCAATTGTGGCTCAGTTGTTATTCCTAGACGCCGAAGACTCAGAAAAAGACATCCAACTGTATGTTAATTCTCCTGGCGGCTCGGTCTACGCAGGCATGGCAATCTATGATACAATACAGCAAATTCGCCCTGATGTTGTTACCATCTGTTTTGGATTAGCCGCGAGCATGGGGGCATTTTTGTTGACAGCAGGGGCTGCCGGTAAGCGAATGTCTCTGCCCGACTCCCGGATTATGATTCACCAACCACTTGGTGGCGCTCAGGGTCAAGCCATTGACATTGAAATTCAAGCCAGAGAAATTCTTTACATTAAGGGTAAGTTGAATGAGTTAATGGCTCATCACACTGGTCAACCCATAGAAAGAATTGAAGCAGATACTGAGCGCGACTTCTTTATGTCGGCAGAAGAGGCAAAGAACTACGGTTTGATTGATCAGGTCATTTCCAGGCAAAATCTTCCCACAGCAGGGGAAAACGTCACCATTCTGAAATAAGAGGCTGGTATGTCTAAGTACGACTCCCATTTAAAATGTTCGTTTTGCGGCAAGTCTCAAGAGCAGGTGCGTAAATTAATCGCGGGGCCGGGAGTCTACATCTGCGATGAATGCGTTGACTTGTGTAATGAAATACTAGACGAGGAGTTACTCGATACCAATGGTGCGGCAGCACAACCGGCACCAAGAGCAGAACCACCTCAAAAACGACGTACCCAATCTTCTAGTATTTCGTTTAATCAAATACCCAAGCCAAGAGAGATTAAAAATTATCTAGACGAACACGTAATTGGTCAAGACGAAGCCAAGAAAGTGCTGTCAGTAGCCGTTTACAATCACTACAAGCGGTTGGCGGTCATTCAATCTAAAGCCAGTGGCAAAGGTGCGGCAGATGATGCTGTAGAACTGCAAAAGTCTAACATTTTGTTAATTGGCCCAACTGGTTGCGGGAAAACTCTCTTAGCGCAAACCCTAGCGAAAATTCTGGATGTACCCTTTGCCGTCGCTGATGCTACAACGCTGACAGAAGCAGGGTATGTGGGAGAAGACGTAGAAAATATCTTGCTGCGACTGTTACAGGTGGCAGATTTGGATATAGAAGAAGCGCAACGAGGAATTATCTACATTGATGAAATTGACAAAATTGCCCGCAAGAGTGAGAACCCGTCAATTACCCGCGATGTTTCTGGCGAAGGCGTGCAGCAAGCCTTGCTGAAAATGTTAGAGGGAACGATCGCCAATGTACCACCCCAAGGAGGGCGCAAGCATCCCTATCAAGACTGCATCCAGATTGATACAAGTAATATTTTATTCGTCTGTGGTGGTGCTTTCGTAGGTCTAGAAAAGGTTGTGGATCAGAGAGTTGGCAAAAAAGCAATAGGCTTTGTGCAACCTGGAGAAGGCCAAACGAAGGAAAAACGAGCAGCAGATACTCTCCGCCATCTAGCACCGGATGATTTAGTAAAATTTGGCATGATTCCAGAATTTATTGGGCGCGTGCCAATGGTAGCAGTAGTCGATCCGCTAGATGAAGAAGCACTAATGGCGATTCTCACCCAACCACGCAGCGCCTTAGTGAAGCAGTACCAAAAACTGCTGAAGATGGATAATGTCCAGTTAGATTTTAAACCAGAAGCTTTACGAGCGATCGCTCAAGAAGCCTATCGGCGTAAAACTGGTGCCAGAGCGCTACGAGGCATTGTCGAAGAACTGATGCTGGATGTAATGTACGAGTTACCGTCCCGTAAGGATGTGACACGTTGTACAGTAACACGGGAGATGGTTGAGAAGCGATCGACTGCCGAACTGATAATACATCCATCTTCACTACCGAAGCCGGAATCAGCTTAATAGTCATTAGTCATTAGTCATTGGTTATTAGTCAAAAACTAAAGACTAATAGCCATTTAATAAGGGAAAATGACTAATGACAACTGACAAAGGACAAATGACTAATGCCTTATATTAATGTTCGTGGGGTTGAGCATTACTACGAATGGGTGAAAAAACCATCTGGTTCTTTGGTAAAACCAGTGATGGTTTTCATTCACGGTTGGGCTGGTTCAGCTAGGTATTGGCAAAATACCGCCAATGCTTTATCGGAGCAATTTGATTGTTTACTCTACGATATGCGGGGATTTGGCCGTTCTGGTGGGAAGCCAACCATAGCCGAAGCAAGTGAAGCTGTTGCCGAATCTGAGTCCCTCCAAGAAGAATCACAGGCAATCAGAGACTTAACCTATGAATTAGAGGAATACGCTGATGATTTGGCAGCTTTGTTAGATGGGTTGCATCTTCAGGGTGTCTATATCAATGCTCATTCAATGGGCGCGTCTGTTGCTACTTTATTTTTTAACCGCTACCCCCAACGAGTGGAACGAGGAATTTTAACCTGTAGCGGCGTTTTTGAGTACGACGAAAAATCCTTTAGTGCCTTTCATAAATTTGGTGGCTATGTAGTTAAATTCCGTCCCAAGTGGTTAAGCAAAATTCCATTTGTTGACCGAATGTTTATGGCCAGATTTCTACATAGTTCCATTCCACATTCTGAGCGGCAAGCTTTTTTGGAAGATTTTCTCGAAGCAGATTACGATGCGGCTTTAGGAACAATTTTTACTTCAGTCAGTAAGGCTCAATCTGAAGTGATGCCGCAAGAGTTTGCCAAGCTGACAGTGCCGACTCTACTCGTGGCGGGGGAGTATGACAAAATTATTCCAGCCGAGATGGGGCGTCAAGCAGCTGCACTAAGTGACAAAGTGGAATTTGTGATGATTCGCAACACAGCGCATTTCCCAATGTTGGAAGATGCGCCAACTTACTTGCAACGAGTACAAGAGTTTTTGCAAATTAAG
Source organism: Nostoc sp. FACHB-888 (assembly GCF_014696655.1). Taxonomy (NCBI): domain Bacteria; kingdom Bacillati; phylum Cyanobacteriota; class Cyanophyceae; order Nostocales; family Nostocaceae; genus Nostoc; species Nostoc sp. FACHB-888. The sequence goes on from NZ_JACJQM010000023.1 coordinate 19,595, forward strand.
ACACCTGTTGACTGTTGACTGCGGGGTAGTTCACACGGTTAAGTGTACCTCTGTGATACCTTGACGCATTTTATATTGTCGCCTTAACCAAGACTTTTTAATTATTTTACCGAGTAAGGGAGCAAGTTTAATCAACAGCGATCGCAGCAGTGCATTTTTTCGCAGTAGTTCGCCTTGTGTAGCTTCCTCTAACTGGAGTTGCTGGGCGCGGATAATTTCTGGCTCACGTTCTGCTTGGATTTGCGATAATGCCATGTCAATATCCTGGTGTCCAGCTTCTCTGTGCAACAGTGGTACAAGATGATTAGCCGCGATAATCACATCACGAAATGCTAGATTAATTCCTTGAGCGCGGACAGGAGACATTGGGTGTGCAGCGTCACCCAGAAGCAATATCCCTGGTGCGTGCCATTGTGGACAATAACCTACCACAACAGAAAGCCGAATGGGGGATTCGATGGTGTCTGCATGATTACGAAAATGTTCTGCTAGCCATGAGGGTGATAGTGAGGCAAAAATCTCTGCCCAGTTGGCTTGCTTGGAGTCAGTGTTTTCGGTTGCCGACATTACCCAGGCTAGATGCAGTTTCCCTTCTTCTGCTCCATGAAAGATGCTAAATGTGCGATCGCTATTTACAATAGTACGAAACACATTATCGGTTGCAAACTCAGGACTGGCGGCAAGCTTAAACCAGAGAATATCAATATTTTTGGGCTGGCGTACCAATTCCAATCCTACACGTTGCCGCACAAAAGAATTTCGACCATCTGCCCCAATCACTAAGTCAGCAGTTAGTTCTCTCCCATCGCTTAGTACTACACCTGCGACACGTTGATTACTCCAGCATAAATCTTTGACCGGAACACCCTGGATAAATTCAAACCCATCCTTGGTTTGAGCTTCAGAAATCAGTGCATTGAGTAGCGGTGGTTGTGAAACCAGTGTACAGGGTCGGGTTGCTCCCATTGGTTCATCAACTCGAAACAACTGCTTTTCCCCCAAAATGAATTCCCACGCGTCGAGTTGTCGATGGGGAATATGCTCTAACAATGGGGATAGCCCCATTTGCTCTAAGGCATCTAACCCACTGGGCATTAATCCTTCACCGCGAAAAACACGATGAAAGTCTTTTGCTGCTTCAATTAACGTTACAGTAATACCACGTTTTACAAGGAGCAGGGCAAGTGTTACACCTGTTGGGCCTGCGCCCACAATCACAATTTGCACTACCTTAGCCCTCCTGTATAGATATTGGTCGAATTATCTTTGGATTAACCCAAACCCAGTTCTCGTTTTAGCAAGTTAATCGAGTTAGTACCGATATAATTTTCAACCTTAATCAGCTTCGGTGGACGAATAATATCTTCATCAGATGCTTGCACTGCTGCTTGCACTGCCGCAAAACTGGCTTGATCACTTATGATTACCTCAGCCCGTTTAACCATAGCTTGAAGTTTATAAACATCTTTTGGTTGTGCAGTCATCACTAATAGTTCATCTCCTCGGAGACCGTGGAGGATGACTTCTGCTGCTCGTGCAATCCCGGAACTGAGGCTAACTATGCCTACACAGTTTTCTTTTGGTAGGGTTTTCAATAGGCTGAGTTCTTTGCTGTAGTCGTAGATATCCAGAGGAATTACTCGTGCAGCTTTAGGAGCTGCGATCGCTTCCACATTACTGATAAAATACCGACTTGTAACTACTGTTGCAGAGGTAGTTTTATCTAACACAGCTGTTAATTCTTCCATTGCTACCAACTGGACTGGGATTTTTAGCGATCGCTCTAATTCATATACCATTAACTCACCAGCGCCCATATCATAGGATGGAACTGCAACCAGTACCCGCGCACTACAACGCAAGCGCCAGTCAATTTCTGCTAAAAATAGCTCTCTGGCTTGATTGAGTGAACATCCTTGGGTGAGCAGATCATCAAGTGCTTTCTGGACAACTTGATATGCATCAGGATTTTGTTTGAGTATTGGTGATTGCAGCCTGCTACCCCCCTCATGGCCTTGGGGACGAACATAAATTCCCGAACCAGCCATACTTTCAACAAATCCGTCTTCCTCCAGTTGACGGTAAACTTTGCTAATGGTGTTGCGGTGTAACCCAGTTTGCATTGCTAGTGCCCTTGTGCTTGGCAACTTGTAAGCAGGGGGATATTGCCGAGAAGCGATCGCAAACCGGATTTGATTAAACAGCTGGGTTGATGCCGGAATTTCGCTGTCTGGCTGAATACGGAATTGAATCATCAGCAAACCTCCTGAATACTAAGTGCTGAGTTTTGGAGCGGGGGAGAAACGCGATTAATCGCGTACTAGGGAGTGAGGAGTATACAAGTGTTGCTTTAATACTCAGCACTCAGCACTTTTAACTCAGCCTCCTTTGGTGTCTAGCTGCATTTGCTACATATTAAATATTTTATTTACACATAAAGTTTTTCTGGTACAAATTTCTAATGCGCTCATTATTGGTAATTGATAATTTAATTTCGGAAAAACCTGGGCATACTGGCATAGTTATATCAAATCAAGATACAGCTAATCACATAGCACTGGTAAAAATTATTATGACAGAGCAAGCAATAATTACCACAACGGTTAATCTTTTGCAAGATAATATTGAAGTGTCAGGTTATTTGGCAGAGCCAAAAGAATCTGGATCTTACCCAGGAGTCGTGGTATTACAAGAGATTTTTGGTGTTAACGTTCACATTCGGGATGTTACAGAACGGATTGCCAAACTTGGGTATGTTGCGATCGCACCTGCACTTTTTCAACGAACTGCTCCTGGTTTTGAAACCGGATACACACCCGAAGATATTGAAACGGGCAGAGGCTACGCCATGCAAACTAAAGCCTCAGAGTTATTGAGCGATATTCAATTAGCAATTGACTACCTCAAAAATCTGCCTCAAGTCAAAAAAGATAGTTTTGGCTGTATTGGTTTCTGCTTTGGTGGTCATGTCGCATATCTTGCAGCTACCTTACCAGATATTAAAGCTACAGCTTCCTTCTACGGTGCTGGAATTACTACTCGCACACCAGGAGGTGGCGCTCCCACTGTCACCCGCACCAGAGAAATTCCAGGTACTCTCTATGCCTTCTTTGGCACAGCAGATGCTAGCATCCCAACCGAACAAGTAGATGAGATTGAAGCAGAGTTAGAAAAATATAAAATTCCTCATCGTGTGTTCCGCTACGATGGAGCTGATCACGGATTTTTCTGTGACCGTCGTGCCAGTTATAATCCTAAAGCTGCTGCTGATGCTTGGGAGCAAGTCAAACAACTCTTTAGTCAACTGAATTAGTCATTAGTCATTAGTCATTAGTGAATAATAAACGACAACTGACGAATGACAAATGACAAGTGACTAATGACAATCTAAACTCCAGTTGCACCAATCAAATAACAATTAATCTTCAAAAGTCATGAATTCCGAATCGAAACTATCTCAAACAGCCAATTCGTCGTTTACAATGGACGATTTTGCCAAAGCACTAGAAAAACACGACTACCAGTTTCAAAAGGGACAGGTTGTACATGGCAAAGTGTTCCAACTTGACCATGATGGAGCCTATGTCGATATTGGTGGTAAGTCGTCAGCTTTTCTGCCGCGCGATGAGGCTTCTTTGAGAGCAGTTACCGATTTATCGGAAGTGCTGCCATTGCAAGAGGAAATGCAGTTTTTGATTATCCGAGATCAAGATGCAGAAGGTCAAGTCACCCTTTCTAGAAAGCAGTTGGAAATTCAGCACATCTGGGAACGATTGGCGGAAATGCAGGAAAATGCTCAGACTGTGCAAGTTCGGGTTATGGGTGTGAATAAAGGTGGTGTTACCGTCGATATTCTCTCCTTACGAGGATTTATTCCGCGATCGCACCTGGCAGAGCGTGATAATTTAGAAGCACTCAAAGGTCAAAATCTGACTGTAGGCTTTTTGGAAATCAATAAAAACACCAACAAACTCATCCTTTCCCAGCGATTAGCAACTCGTTCTAGCAACTTCAGCTTATTAGAACTAGGTCAACTGGTAGAAGGTAAAGTTACTGGCATTAAACCTTTTGGTGTGTTTGTTGATTTAAATGGTATGGGGGCCTTGCTTCATATCAAGCAGGTAAGCCAAAAATTCATCGACTCATTAGAAAAGGTATTTCAAGTTGGTCAGCAAATTAAAGCTGTAATTATTGACTTGGATGAGGGTAAAGGGCGGGTTGCTCTTTCTACCAGAGTTTTGGAAAACTTCCCTGGCGAAGTGCTAGAGAATATGGATGAGGTGATGGCTTCGGCTGAGGCGCGTGCTAATAGAGCTAATAACAAAGCTGCTGAATAAGTTTTGAAATGGGCTGCTTGCACAAAGCGTTTAAATCTCCATCTATAGCGTTCTCCGATCTGGTGAGATACAAGAACCCCACCCCCAACCCCCTCCCCGCTCTTCGAGAGGGGGCTATGATCTACCTCATTTGATCGGGAAAAGCTATAAAACAATTTTGAATTTTGAATTTTGAATTGTTAATACTCCCCCTGTATCTACAAAGATATGAGGGGATTTTAAATTGGGAAAACTTTTAATGACGAATTGTTTATGACTCGTTCACCACGAAATTTTCAACCTGGATTTTGCTATCACATCACCACTCGTTGTAATAACCGCGAATTTCGCCTCACTCGCCTGGAGTGTCGGGAGGTGTTTCTCTACGCGATTAAGAAAGCAAAAGAGAAATATGGGTTTAAACTCTATGCTCTTTGCATTATGAGCAATCATGTCCATTACCTGGTGGAACCCAAACAGCCAGAAGAATTACCCAAAATTATGCACTGGCTAAACTGGTACACTGCCATGTGCTTTAACCGGATGCTTAACCGTACCGGACACTTTTGGGAAAAACGATATTACAGGAATGGCACTAAGAAAAGCTGAAATAGTTGCCTGATAAGGGGTTTAGAAAACTAATAGTTTTAAGACCGGGAATCAGAATAATCTGCAACTCTCAGTTTGCGATCGCTGCTTCATTAGTCTACATTTTTCCCAAATGATGAAACCCTTGTAAATAATACATTTGCGCTTTTCTTAGTGCCATTTCGATATTACAGTATAGGTTTTGCTAACACAGACACAAAAAGAGCGTTAAATACTCTGCGATATATCCACGCTAACCCCAAAGCGGCAGGAGTGCAGCAAGGATTTTTCTATGATTTCAGCAACTATGGCATTCATGACAGATTGAGTAACGATGGCATCACTCAATGGCATCCGGCATTTTTGCAATTGGGAAGGACTTTAGATGAATGCGCTGCTATATACCGAGGATTTGCCGCCAGTGCCAGATATCGGATCTCGGAAATGTTGATTATTTTGTAGAAAATAAGTCTGTTACAAATATTTTTAAAAGTCTGAAGTGCTTAGATGTTACAGTTCACAAGTCTCGATGCGAAAAAAGAAGTTCTCATAAGCCTCATTTCACCCCACAGAGCATATCCGTGCTCAGTAGGTGTCCGTAATCCATAGTAGGTGTCCGAAGGGAGATGTCCGTCTGGTGCTAAAGTGTTATAAACTACATCTTCTTTTGTAATCCAGTTTCCTTCTCTAGTCCATCCTACGCGATCGCCAAATTTTTCCCACGCTTCTTGATAATATTTACCGTCTGCCTTCCCAGCAACGCTCAGATAAATTTTCTTCTGAACGCTAAAGCCAAAGCGCCCATTGCTGTATTTTACCCAAAGTTGGTCAATGGTGCGTAAGTCAGTACAGGGAAAATTTGTGATGGATTCGTAATCAAACCAGCCTTCCTTTTCCCTGCTAGATACCTTGAGCATAACAGCTAAAGTTTCCTCATCCGCTTCTTTCCACTTGCCTGCTGCTAGCAAATCTCGCAATCGCGTGTAGTTTACTCCCTTCTCAGAACTGAGGTCATCGGCTTGAATTACTGGTTGTAGCTTTGGTTTTCGCTTTGGCGGTTTTCCAGTAATACCCCGAATTAACTGCTCCATAGCCTCAGTATCTGTACGAAAGTCAACCCACGTATGACCCCTAAGAAAAATTGGGAGTTTAGGCTGCTGTGGTGTATTCCCAAGCAAAACGGGAATTACGGGACAGCCTCTCTCTACAAATTCGTTTAAAAAAGCTCTCATCTCTGTACTTTGCCAGGGGCCAAGTCCACTGCTACCTACAAAAACTGCTGCTGATTTAATATTTTCTATTTGTTCTTCTAGTAAAGACTGCCATGCTAAACCAGGACGAAGTTCCCATTTGTCTAGCCAAGGTTTAATTTCTTGTCTTGTTAATTCATTAGCAATTTCTATAACTTCAGGCTTGTCTTTGCTATTGTGGCAAAGGAAGACATCAAACTGATCTCCGTCACTCATCCATAAGTCTCCTTCCATCTACTTCTTTATACTGGCATTAATTGCCAATGCATTATACTTACTACTTTAAATTCTTCTTCAACGGTTCCAACTCAGTATATAGAATGCCGTAAATTCTAGGTAAAAAGCAACGAAACCTGGGATATTAGTACTAATTTAAGCCCTAACGAAGGTCATTCCCGGTTATACAAATCAAAATCTACCTCGTAAGATTGAGTTTTACTCTCCAACGCTAGCAGGAAAGGGGTTGGGGGTTAGGTCTGTATTGGACTCAACTGCAAACCGCATTAACCTATCCCCTGCATCTACAAAGATATGGGGGATCATTTTTGAAGTATTAAGATAAATAAGGTATGACTTATTGGCTTAGTTGGCGTGAGGATATCTTGAGCGTGGTAACAAAGTATAAAAATATGCTCATATCTCTGTTCAAGTATTGCTCAAGGGGTTTTAAGCATATATCGAGTATTTCACAAATGAGTTAGATAGCCCCCTCTCGAAGAGCGGGGAGGGGGTTAGGGGTGGGGTTCTTCTACCTCACTCAACTGAGAACCGCTATATAAACGCTGTAACTATTCAATTTAGGTATTTATATGTTTCTAGTAACTGGAGCAACAGGAGGAATTGGTCGCAGAGTTGTGCGACTCCTACGGCAACGAGAACAGGCTGTGCGGGCATTTGTCCGCCTTAGCTCGCGCTACAGCGAGTTAGAACACCGGGGTGCAGAAATCTTCATCGGTGATTTGCTGCAAGAAAAAGATATTCAAAAAGCTAGTCAAGGTGTGAAGTATATTATCAGCGCTCACGGTTCTGATGGCGATGCTCTATCCTTAGATTACCGCGCCAATATTGAACTCATTGATCAAGCAAAAGCCAATGGCGTAGAGCATTTTGTCTTCATTTCCGTATTGGGAGCAGATCGCGGATATGAAGATGCTCCTGTATTTAAAGCCAAACGAGCAGTAGAGCGATATTTGTCAGCTAGTGGCTTAAATTACACTATTTTACGCCCATCTGGATTAGCATCTAACTTGCTGCCATTAGTAGAACAATTTCGGGAAACGGGATTGTATTTGCTAATTGGCGATCGCAAAAATCGTACTTCAATTGTAAGTACTGATGATTTGGCAAGGATAATAGTGGATTCTGTAACAGTTGAAGGCGCTCGCAACCAAATTTTACCAGTGGGAGGCCCAGAGATTTTATTAAGAGAAGATATTCCTCGGATTTTTGGTCGGATCTTTACCAAAGAACCAGTAATAATTAACTCACCCCTATTGCTCATTGATGGGTTGCAAGGCGCATTGGGTTTATTTAATCCCCAAGTCCAAAAAGCTTTGGGAACTTATCGCACATTACTAGCAAATGAATTTTTCTGTACAAAAGATGAAATTGCTAATTTGGAAGCGATTTATAACTTGCAGTTGGAGACATTAGAAGGTTTTTTGCGGCGCTATTTAGCAGTTTGAATAGTCATTAGTCATTAGTCATTTGTCATTAGTGAATAACAAAGGACAAATGACTAATGACAAAGGACAAAGGACAAAAGACAAAGGACAAAAATGAAATCTCCCCTAGCTGTAAATGCTGCTCAAGCACGTCAGACAAAAGAGCGATTTGCCCAACCAGAGGAACAACTTACCTATGAATTGGGGAAGGCGGTACAGGAATTACCACCTCTATACACTAGATTATTAGCGGGAACGATAAGCTTCATTGTATTTGGGACGATCGCTTGGGCGTACTTCTCACAAATCGATGAAGTAGCAACAGCACCAGGGGAATTAATTGCCTCTACCCAGGTAAGACCGGTGACATCCTTGAATGGGGGGTCAATTGTTGCTGTTAAAGTACGAGAAGGCGATCGCGTTACTAAAGGTCAAGTTCTGATTCAAAAAGATCCAGACTTGCAAATAACTGATGTTGCCCGCCTAACCAAGTCTACTAGATTGATTCAAGACGATTTGCAACGTTTGGATGCAGAACGCATTGGAGGCAAAACTACTGGGACGAAAGTGCAAGATGAACTTTTAAGCTCCCGCCTGCAAGACTTTCAAGCGCGTCAAGCAGGGGCGGAAGCAGAAGCAAATCGCCAATTAGCACTCATAGATCAAGCCAAAGTCCGCTTGACTCGGTTGCAAGACAACTTAGTGAATGCCAAAAGCAGCGTTGCCAATGCCAAAACCAACCTTGTCAACGCAGATAGCATCCGAATTAAAATTGAAAGTAATTTGGCACTTGCACAAGAAAGGGAAAAAAGCCTACGCACCCTAATGACTCCTGGTGCAGTACCTCGTGTGGATTACTTGGATGCCCAAGAAAGATTAACTCGTACACAGACAGAAATCACTAAAGCACAAGATGAAGTGATTAATGTCCAGAATAGAATCACAGAGGCTCAAGATAGAGTCACATCATTAGAAAAAGATATTGCTGCTCAAGTCCAAGAAATTCGCCAAGCAGAACAAGCCTATAATGCTGCACGCAGCCAAGCCCAGCGTGTAGGATCAGAACGCCAAAGTGAAATTTTGACCCAGTTCAACAAGCGTAAAGAAGAACTAACAACTGTTCAAGGTCAATTAGAGCAGGCGAGGAAGCAGCAAGCCTTAGAAACGATTGAGGCTCCTGTTGCCGGCACGATTTATAGAGTTAAAGCCACTAAGGGGCCAGTGCAATCAGGTGAAGAATTGCTATCAATTTTGCCAGAAGGAGAAGAAATGCTCCTAGAGGTAAAAGTTCTCAACCGCGATATTGGATTTATTCGTCAAGGAATGAAGGCAAAAGTGAAAATGGCAACTTTCCCTTTCCAGGAATTTGGCACTGTGAATGGCGAAGTTATGCAAGTGAGTCCGAATGCAATTGTTGATAAAGAATTAGGCTTAGTTTTTCCCACCAGAATTAAGCTAAATAAACACTCAGTTAATGTGCGAGGTCAAGAAGTACAATTTACACCAGGGATGGCTGCTTCAGGTGAGATTGTCACTCGTAAAAAGTCAGTTTTGACGTTCATTACTGAGCCTGTGACACGGCGGTTTAGTGAGGCATTTTCTGTTAGGTAGGTAGAGTCTCTCCTGATTTCATCACCAGTTCAAAAGCTACACCTAGCATCCACAAACCATATCTAAGACGTAAGGGTTTAGAATTGCTAAACCCCTATATTCATTTACGACAGACGAGCAGGTGGTTGATTTTTTAACCGAGCAGTATTAAACTAAACTGCAAATTGTGATAATTTTCAAGCGATACCTAAGAACTTTCTATACTGATCCATTTGTTTTTGCATTCCCTCTAATGATTTCCAAAAATCAGGATTATTCTCATTTTTATTATCATCATTGCTATCCATATTGATGCTGCCTAAAATCTTGTCATAATTTTGGAATTGCGACCATAATTCTAGATTACTTAATCTAGAATTACCTTCGGCTGGTGCTAAATATTTTGTTGTTTCTGTAATTCCCTGATCGATTAGAGAACTGACACTAGTATTATTAAAACTAGCAATACTCTCTGGTGTCAGATATTTTGTTGTTTCTGTAATTTCCTGACCGATTAGAGAACCGACATTAGTATTATTAAAAATAGTGAGGGTTTCTGGTGCTAAATATTTCGCTGTCTCTGTAATTTTCTGACCGAAAAGAGAATAGATACTAGTATTATTAAAACTAGCAATACTCGCTGGTGTTAGATATTTTGCGGTTTCTGCAATTCCCTTACCTATCAAAGATCCGACATCATAACTATTAAAACTAGAAATTGTCTGTGATGTAAGATAATTTGCAGTTTGTGCGCCGATAGTTAGCAGGTTGTCGTCAGACATCACCTGCTTTGCCAGAGAACTGACATTGGAAATATTAAAACTAGAGATTGTAGCTTGTGTATCATCTATTGCTGTGTCTGCAATTACTTGCTTTGCCACAGAACTGACATTAGAAAGATTTAAACTAGAGCTTGTAGTTTGTGTACTATTTCCTGCGGTTTCTGTGACAATCTGACGGACTTGGGCATCAGTCAGGCTGGAGTTAGCACTAAGCATCAGGGCAACTACACCAGCAACGTGGGGAGTAGCCATAGACGTGCCGTTATAAGTGGCATACTGATTATTCGGAACTGAGGAGTAAACTTTGACTCCTGGGGCTGTAACGTAAGCGATTTCATCTGTTCCAGAGCGGTTAGAGAAGTCGGGCATATTATTATTCTTATCCACTGCCCCAACGGCAATTCCCGACTTGTATGCATAGCGGGCGGGATAGTCTGGTGATGATTCACCATCATTACCCGCTGCCATAACGACAATCACTCCTTTACTGCTGGCATAGTCAATGGCTGACTCTAAACTACTATTAGAAGATGCGCCTCCTAAGCTGAGGTTAATCACATTGGCCCCATTATCTACAGCGTAGCGAATACCTTTAGATATGGAACTATAGGAACCAGAGCCAGAGTCATTCAAAACCTTGACAGGCATAATCTTGGCATCATAAGCAATACCAGTTACACCGTAGTTATTATTTTCTCCTGCGATCGTGCCGGAAACATGAGTGCCATGACCATTGTTATCTAGGGTGTTGTTGTTTTTATCAGAGAAGTTCCAGCCGTAATTATCATCAATATAGCCATTGCCATCATCATCTATACCGTTACCTGCAATTTCGTTGGCATTCGTCCAGATATTATTTCTTAAATCCTCGTGGTTATAGTCAACTCCAGTGTCCACAACAGCGACGACAACGCCCTTACCTGTGTTTCCCTGTGCCCAAACTTCTGGTGCTTTAACAAGGTCTGCTCCCCAATTATTGCCACCAAGATTAGGGACATCAGCAAAGGTATTTTGACCAGTTGCTCTAGCTACTGCTGCTGCTCCATTAATTAAGCCATAGCCATTGGTGGAGTTATAATTTTGAGTGCTAAAAGCATTAGTAGTAGCGTTACTACTATTTTTGGAGTCACCATTATTTAGCAACTGCACATCAGTATCGGCTGAGTTGTAGCTACTACTTCTGCTGAAGTTATCCTTTGTATTAAAGCTATCTAATGAAGAGATTGAAGTGACATTTAGCTGTTTATTTGACAACACATTTTTATTAAGATCATCAATGAGCATAAGTATTTTCTCTCAAAGATAGCAATTATTTTTTGGCACTTTGAAGCCTTAAAATCTTTATAAGAAGATTTCAATGTATGAATAAGCTCCATTCTCAATAATTACTATGAAATTTGATAACAAAATGCTAATTCTATTACCAAAAAAAATTCTGATGAGTGCGGCTTTTATTAAGAATAAATTAATTAATTAAATCTTAAATGTTTTAGTTGTATTAATGGAGACTAACGTTAAAAATACTGCGATCGCTCGTTATAAAAGTATTTACACTACTCAAAATTATCAAAATTAAAATTGCGAATGGAGTTATGCTCCATTCGCCAAAGGCTATCATTAAGCCGCTTTACAAACGTTTATTTTCTACAAGCTTTCAGCTAGTTAAATCTACTAAATGTTTGCTTGCTGCCGTTGATATAGTGACCAATACAAACCCTTTTGTTGCAACAATTGTGAGTGAGTACCACGTTCAGCAATCACGCCTTGCTCCAACACCAAAATCAAATCAGCACGTTTGAGGGGAGCAAATCGGTGAGCAATTAAGAATACGGTACGATTAGCAGAAATTTTTTGCAGGTTTTGCAGTACTTGTTGTTCAGTTTCACTATCCAAAGCGCTGGTAGCTTCGTCCAAAACTAAAATTGGCGCTTGGGAAAGAAATAGCCTTGCTAGGGCAATACGTTGTCTCTGTCCGCCAGATAAAGCAGTACCGCGTTCACCAACATTGGTTTCGTAACCGTAGGGTAATTGACTGATGAAGTCATGTGCTACTGCTAGCCTTGCTGCCTCTACTACTTGCTCTGCGGTAATGTCGGGACTACCGAGAGTGATATTTTCCAAAATAGAACCGTTAAATAAAAAGTCTTCTTGGAGAACTACACTAATTTGTTGCCGTAATGATGCTAAATCAGCACTTTTAATATCAAAACCATCAATAAGGATGCGTCCTGATTCAATTTGATAGAGGCGTTGTAATAGCTTAGACAGGGTACTTTTACCAGAACCACTGCGTCCGACAATGCCAACAAATTGCCCTGGTTCAGCAGTGAAAGAGATTCCCCGCAGAATTGCTTCAAAGTTCGGCCGGTAGCGGAAAAATACTTGCTCGAAGGTGACTTGTCCTTTCAGAGGTGGTAAAACTAAACCAGTCCCAAGTTCAGCTTCTGGGGAGACGTTGAGAATATCACCAATGCGATCTACAGAAAGTAGCACTTGTTGGAGATTTTGCCACAACTGTACTAGGCGTAAAAGTGGGCCTGTGACTCTGCCAGACAGCATTTGAAAGGCAACAAGCTGTCCGACTGTAAGCTTTTGTTCGATGACTAACTTGGCTCCAAACCAGAGAATCAGCATGGTGGAAAAATTGGTGAGAAAGTCACCAATGTTGCTGCTGATATTGGAGGTAGTAGAGGCTTTAAAACCTGTGCGGATGAAGCGAGCAAATAAACCTTCCCAACGAGCGCGGGCTACTGGTTCTGCTGCATGGGCTTTAACGGAGTGAATTCCGGTGATTGTCTCTACTAGAAACGATTGACTATCGGCACTCCGGTTAAAGGTTTCGTTGAGCCAGTTACGCAGAATTGGTGTTGCAACTATCGTTAAAGTCGCAAATAGCGGCAGTACTGCTAAGGCAACAAAGGTGAGTGGGATATTATAGTAAAACATCAATGCTAGGTATACCACTGCAAAGATGCTATCCAGAATCACAGTTAATGCTGTACCTGTAAGAAACTGACGAATTTGTTCGAGTTCCTGGACTCGTGCTACTGTGTCTCCGACGCGCCGCGACTCAAAATAAGCTAATGGCAGACGCATCAGGTGGCGAAATAGCTGTGCTGATAAACTCAAATCGAGACGACGAGCTGTATGGGTAAAGATGAATAGGCGGAGAATGCCAAGTATGGACTCAAATATAGCTACGCACAAAAGTGCGATCGCCATTACATCGAGAGTCGGCAAACTCTCCTGCACCATCACTTTATCAATGACGACTTGCGTAATTAGTGGTGTTGTTAACCCTAAAAGCTGCAAGGTAAAAGATGCTAACAATACTTCTGTTAACAATCCCTTATACTTCCAAACTGCTGGAGTGAACCAACTGAGGTTAAATTTTTCTTGCTGGGATATGAGTTCTACTTGCCACAATTGTCCATCCCAAGACGCTTCAACTATCGATTGCGGTAAGCTTTCACAAGTCCGTTCGGGATTTAGAGGGTTAGCGATAATGAGGCGATCGCCTTTAACTCCATAGGCTACTACCCAAGATGGACTCTGAGGTGAGTCAGAATTCCACAACAGTAAAGCTGGAAATGACAACTGTCGCAACTCACCCCAACTCACTTGTAAGCGCCGCAACACTAACCCTAACTTTTCTCCTGCTTCCACAACCTGTTTTGGGCGTTGTCCTCTGAGTTGGCGCTGCACCCATTCCAGTTGCACAGAATTTTCTAACTGTTGCGCCACCATTGTTAAACAAGCAGCAGCAGTGTTCCAGCTGGCAACAAAGGGATAATTTGAGATGATCAGATTGGCAGATGGGAGTCCTCTTTGGGGTTGGAGGCTATGGGGGCTAGAAGTTCTCTCCGAGGCTGGCGCTAGTGAAGGTGTGGAAGAGAAGGAAAATGTATCTCTTTCTCCCTCCGTGTTCACCGGTAACACTTGCCAGAACTCCTGAATTTGTGGATTAGAAAGTTCTGCCCACAGTGCTGTATGCCAACACACTACTACTACTTCTTTACTAGCAGCTACAGCTTTAAAATCCGCAGACAGCTTTTGCAAATCACCAAACCAATCGCCCACATCTAAGGCGGCTATTGGTTTACCAACCCCTTCTTCTCTTAAGCGAACTTTTCCAGCCACAATTAAGAATTGGTAACCGCCGACATCGTTTGACCAGATTTTCTCTCCAAGACGATACTGACGAGTTTGGCACTCCTTTTCCAAAAGGGATTGTTGTTCGGGAGTCAGCCAGCATAGTGGTGGCTGATTCCAAGGCAAAGAAGCTAGCACTTTTAATCGTAAAGATTCATTATCCAGAATATTTAACTCACTTGTAATTTGACTGTCAGTTTTTGAATTTTCTCTGCTAGCCATTTCTCAAACAACTCATTTTGTAGTGCTTGCTTTAGTTGAGTATCTTCTAAAGACGCTGGCAGAAATTGTTCTACTCGAAACAAACCATAAGGTCCTTCTCCTGGGGGAGAGTCTTTGCCAACGATTTCTATTGGGCCTACCAATTGTCCAGGACTGGCCACATCAATAGCTGCCCGTAATATATCCGGCATACTTCCTCGGCTGACTATTCCCATCATGCCGTTTACAATTCGGTCATCTGAAAGCGAATACTCTTTAGCTAGTTGTTCAAAACTACCTCCTTCTTCAATCTGGGTTTGTAGTTCGTCTGCCAATTCTCGATTATCAACAACGATCCGAGAAAGTACTACCCGATCCAAAAAAATTTTGCGTTCAATAAAATATTCTTGGAGTTTTGCTTGGGTCACTACAGCTTTTAGCTTTTCTAACTTGTAACCAAAAACCACCGATGTGTGAAAGGTAGCGTAATCTGTGTTATTTGTCTTTAACCATTCTTGGAAACTTTGAGGGTCAATCAGTTGGTTTTTCAGCCTGAAGTCAATAATTGCTTGTTCAGTTATTGCTGTACCAATCTCAACATCGTCTCGGGTTCGGATTTCTTCCTCAATTACGTACTGGCGGAGAATATCCCCAATAAACTGCCCCAATTTCCCAGAGGCTTGCAAGTACTTTACTGCTTCCTCAATAGAAATTATTTTGTCATTGATTGTTAAAAATGATAAAGATTCCATGAACTAACTATGTGAAAATGGTTAAACATTTATAGGACTTTTAAATTAAATCATATAAAAATCATCTGGTCATTGATGAATAAATATGATAAAGATTTTATGAACTAATTACATTTAAATGGTCAAAAAATTATATACCTAGTAAATAAAATAATTTTCCATAATTACTTTTACGGTCTACTGGAGACAGAACAGGATTGAAAATATCAGTTATAAGGCAAAACAAGTTGTATAACCAAATCTTTATAGATTCAGATAAATAATTAGGTATATAGGCAAAAATAAAGCAAAATATATTAAGAATTGTTTCTTGCCAGTTGCTAAAAGTCAAGCCACTGCGTTGTTCATGTGACCAAAGTTGTAGCAACTGACATGGAAAACCTTAACGAGTAATTGTTTATTCTCACCCGTCTACTGAATTAGACTTATCCATGCCCAGGCAAGTAGCACCGATGCGATCGCACCGATTAATGTATTAAAAATATTTACTACTTCATTGGTCAGCCAATTATACTTAGATTGTAATGTTGCCCCAATCACACTTTCTAAGTTAGTGGCAATAAATGCTGCCAGTACACACCAAGCTACTCCCAATAGATCAATTAAACCAACTGCCCAACCAACAAATGCGATCGCTACAGAAGCCACAATACCTGCTAAAGTCCCCTCCAAGCTTATCGCTCCTTCTGTACCGCGAGGCACTGGTTGGAGTGTGGTAATTAGAAAAGTGCTTTTACCATAGGCTTTACCGACTTCACTAGCAGTGGTGTCAGCCAACTTCGTACTGAAACTCGCTACATAGCCTAACAATAATAGAGACTGGGGATTGGGGACTAGAGATTGGGGACTAGGTACGATAAATCCCGAATTTATGATCCCTACTCCCAAAGCACACAACGCCCCAGTCAAAGCCGAACCCCAAACATTTTCTGGGCCTCTTGCCCCAGAGCGCTTTTCGGCTATTCCTTCAGCCTCCTTCTGCGCCATACCGATACGAGTCACGCCAGAACCAACTAGAAAATAGAACATGACAACTGCATATCCTTGCCAGCCTAGAGTTACCCAAATTAAGATGGCCAGAAACCATGCGTGGAATGAGCCAGCAGGGGTAAGCAGTTTTTTCGGAGCAATCCAAGCTAAACCCAATAGAATTGTGTTTAGTCCTACCGCCACCAACCAGGGATTAACAGAATTAATTAAAAATGACATCAGAAATTAATAAGTAATTTTGTCTGAATATCAACAGAATAACTAATTTGTCACCCCTAGTAACGCAAGGCGGAAGTCAAAAGTAACCCTTCGACTACGCGGCAGTTGAGCGCAGTCGAAACTCAGGGTTACACTGAGTGTTCGCGTAGCGTTCCGCAGGGAAGCCGAGGTGTAAAAGTCAAAATTCCAAACTATTATGGAATAAGCTTTTTAGGAATTTAAAATGGTTGCTCTATTTAGACCGCCTTGTATTAGTACTTAATTTCTGATACCTCCAAAACTAAAGTAATATGTTTGTATCATTAACTAAATAAGAATATAAGTTAATGTCAATTAAAACTGTGTTCAAGTTGACCACAATTAAGACTTAACAACATAAATGCATAAATTGTAGATAATTCAACTACTAGTTTTTTCCACACAAGCTATGAGCCAAACTTTATTCCATCTTGCTTTCCCTGTAACTGACATTGCCAAAACAAAAGCATATTACGTAGATGGCTTGGGCTGCATTCCTGGGCGTGAAAACCATCACGCCTTGATTCTTAATCTTTATGGTCATCAACTAGTGGCTCACGTCACTAAAGAATCGTTGACACCGCAACATACTATATATCCTAGACACTTTGGGCTAATTTTTACCCAAGAACGTGACTGGCAAGACTTATTAGAAAGGGCACAACAACACCAGCTATTTTTTCGTGAGGAAACCAAAAACCGCTTTGTTGGCTCTCCTCTTGAGCATCGCACTTTCTTTTTAGAAGATCCCTTTCATAACCTCATGGAGTTTAAATATTATCGTTACCCAGAGGCAATTTTTGGGAGTTACGAACATACACAAATTGGGGATAGGACTTAAAAAATTCAAAATAGAAAATACAAGACAAGCGTAATAAGTGCCCTGGCTACTGACTGGATACTTTTTTAAGGAAAGGCAGTTTAATACGCTCTGCTAAAGCTGCTGTTACTACTGCTAAACTCCTGGTGTCTGTTAGCATCCAAGGGTGTAGAGCAACTGGTACTATGACTTCGCTTCCTACAGACATTTGTGAACTATTTGCTGGGACAATCATCAAATCATAAGGTGTCCAGATAGATGTAAAATTTAGCTGCCCCAATATTACAGCATCAGAATTTAAATCTTTGAGAAAAATGCTGTCGGGGCGCATTTGTAAACAACCAGGACGCCGGGAACCATAAGCAACCACAGTTCCATTATGGGGCGAAGAGATTGTGATAAACCTCTGCACGCGGTTAATTCCTCCCAGTCGCTGGACATAGTAACGGCTCACAATTCCTCCCATACTGAAGCCTACTAAGTCCAGGTGTTGTTCTGGCGCAAAGGTCGCTGTAACATAATCTGCTACTTGCTTTGCCAACTCATCAAGACCCACATCACCATTATTAGGCACGAGATTTAGGGAATGTACAGACCAACCCTGTAGTTTTAACTGAGCCGCCATTCTATAGAAAACTGCCTCTGTGTCGTCAATACCGTGGATTAACAAAACGGGATTGCGTTGTTGATTTTCAATGTTCATTTACAAAATCTAGCTGAATTAAGGGGTGTATTTCAATTTTGTAGGTACTACTGCTCTACAAACTGAAGCTGTTACTTTTCGGATTCTTTAAAAGAGATTTTTGCAAAACTGAACTGCTCTCAAAGCTAGTTCGTATAAAATTTAACTTATAGCTATCACTATTTGCCAACAGGCTATGACACTCCTTCCACTGGTTGAAAGTAAACCACTTGCTTTTCTCCAATCAATATTTTCAAATAAAGAAATGTTAATTTTTGTTAAGCCTGCTTTCAGAATCTTGCTCTTAGTTACAGTAAAATTTAATAATTAGTTCTCGGTGTGTGCAGGTCGCAAGTGCTTGCAAAAAAACATTTGTCCTGTGGTTTTACTAGAATGTTGATTAAGCACAAACTTATAAGGACTGTCACTTGAACGGGGTGACGCAAAGCAGAAAATGTAACATTTTGTCGTAATTTTTAACAATTACGGTTGATTTTCAAATATAAAAGGTAAAAGGCAGGAGTAATTGTAATGGATTTTATCAAAAACTTAATTTCGGGTATTTTGGGTTTCTTTACCGGACTGTTACGAGGGAAGAAAAGCAATGGCTACTTTTTAGAATTGGATGAAGCCAAAGATGCTGCTAAAGATACTGCTAAAGAGGTAGCATCAAACGCCAAAAAAGTAGCAGAGACAATTGTATCGAATGCTCAGAAAGTAACCGCAACAGTTACATCAGATGCACCAGAAGCATCCAAGCCAACTTCATTGAACGGAACAAAAACCGCCGCAGCTAAGACTAAGGAAGCTAAGACTAAGGAAAAATCAGCTAAAAATCCTAAACCAGCCGATGTTACGTTAGTGCAGACTGCTGAAGGTCTTAAAGTTGAACCTGGCAAAAACGCAAAAGCCGCAGCAGCCAAAGTTCTCAAAGAGGAGCCAACTGAAACAACCTTTGCGCCTAAATATCTCGCACCTTCAGCGACTAGCTCTAATGGTCGTCGCCGTCCAGGGGCGAATATGAGCGCTTATCTAGACATGGCACGTCAGGTTAAAACCCCTGGTTAAATCACAGAGACGCGAAATTTCGCGTCTCTGTACTTGATGAGTCAAGTGTGAATACGCAATATTAAGACAATTTTACCAGTTGTAGATGGGGGAAGTCTCCAAAGTAGGAGCGATCGCTTAATATTCTCCACTACAACTGGATCTTTTAGGGTCGAGGCTTTTTCATCCAAAACTATCCCTCCTACCCGAAGTTTGTTGACAGTGAACTCAAAGACGATTTCACCACTGAACCCTGAAGGAAAGTTTAGTTGTTGAAGGTGTTGGGTTAGGTCAGCAATTCCTGTTTCATCCAAGGCAGTGACGCTGATTACTTCTAACTGATGGCTGATTGCTGCGCCTGGTATTATATTAACTTCTTTGGCTACTGGGGATTGTGGCGATCGCCTTTGCCGGAGAAAATCTGGAGCTTCTGCTGAGGGTGGCGCTGATCGCTTTGAAAGTGATATTTTAGGCGTAAAACCACCAGGAAGACTGCCAAACACTCTTTGGTAACTAACCGCTTCAGGCATTTCTACTGGCACTTGCACAGATACATATTCGCTTCCTGGTTCTTCGACTGTGACATTAATATTGTGACGCGAACGCGTTCCTTCTGGGACTACAGGCGGTGTAATGCGGGAAGCATCAGGAACTTGATCTGTGTCACCGCTACCATCTATCGGCGTTCCTGGAATATATCTTGGCCCCACCACCATCGGGAAAACAAATTCGTAGTTCCCTGCCTCAAATTTTAAACTTTCGGTGTAACGACTCGTGACATCAATTTGTTCACCAGGTTTTATGTTAGCCAGAGATTGGGTAAAGATATTGTCTCGTTCCTGTTCTAGAAGTCCGGCGGTGCGTCCTTCTTGTTTTGCCTTTTCGTAGATGGCTATAGCTTCTTCACGTTTTTTAAT
This sequence comes from Nostoc sp. FACHB-888, assembly GCF_014696655.1. Lineage (NCBI taxonomy): Bacteria > Bacillati > Cyanobacteriota > Cyanophyceae > Nostocales > Nostocaceae > Nostoc > Nostoc sp. FACHB-888. The sequence continues at coordinate 39,583 of NZ_JACJQM010000023.1, forward strand.
ATTACCTTTGATAATGCGATCGCCTATTTTTATTTCCATGTCATCTACCGCCGCCTCATCGGGTAACGGAAAGATATACAGTGCTTCTAAAGGCTGCGTGAACGGGTTTTCAAAACTTTGGATCACCTCAACTCGTGACAGATTACCTGCAATTTTTGCTAGAACTTCTGTGTGCTTGTGCGAAAAAAATTGCTGCTCTCCTTGAGGGTATTGTACGTACAAACCCCCCCAATTTTTGGTTTTGATTAGCTACTGTATTCATAAGTTAAATAGGTTTTTTTATAACTAATAGGCATCTTTAACAAATACCAATCCGCTATATAAATGAAAAGCTGAGTCCCAATTAGTCTGTTCCCTACGAAACAGATAAATGTGAGATTTGATATGACCCAGCATTTCTGTTTGATCTAATGTTGTATCTGCAAACGATGTGAAATCTGACCAAATTTTTACTTGAGGTAATTGCTGGTCAATCCAACTCGATAAACTATTCCAATTAATTCTGATTGTATTTTGGCTAGCTTGAGGAATGATTTCTAAACCTTGCTGAAATTCATAACCGTTATCATCAAATCGGAGAATGCAACGTCTACCAGGTAGGTGTAAATCACAAAACTGGGCATAGTCCTGTGTTTGAGTTTTCCTTTCTAGTTTACCGCGCACATCACGATCTACGACTTCCTCAAAAATCGGCAACAGTCCCACTACTCTTGCTGTGACTTCTGACCAGTCAAAGGTGAGAGAACCGAGTTGATTTTTCTCATTACGGCAAATAACAGTAGCTTGTGAGGTAAATTCTTGGAAATGTTTAACTTGATAAACTTGAATCTGCTGAATTTGAGCTATTGTTGCCCAAAAGCAAGGAATACCAGCCTGCTGTAACTGTTTACCGTAAAATTTTAGTTCTCCCACTTGGCCAGTGCGGTACAACCTCCAGCCACGACTTGGTAGTAACAGCCGTGCAGTGTAAGGGTCTAGCTGCATGATTTGGGCAAATTTTCGAGAAGCTTCTGCTTTTAGTTCGTTACTAAGTGGTTCTAAAACTAGTACGCCAGGTTCGGTATTATTCTCTTGGGCTGTTGCTTGGGAAATAGCTCTTTGTCTTTCTTCTAGCTCCATTTCTTGTAGCCGTCGCAAACCTTGCCGTGCGAGCGTCACTATTCTATTATTCCTCGTATCTCGCAACAGTTGCCGATAAACTTTTTCCGCATCCTGGTGCTTTCCAGATACTTCATGCAACCGACCAAGATAATATTGTACCCAAGGATGTTCTGGCGATTCTACTAGCAGCTGTTTCAGTAATTTAGCAGCTGTTTGATAATCTTTATTCTCAAAGGCGATCGCAACTTGCTCAATCATCACTTACTTTAAATACACGCTGGAGTGATGTCTCATGCAAAATATATTTTGCGTGAGCTATAAATCATTTATACTTCACAACTTGCGGTAATTAAGGATAATGCTACTACTGGGGCTGTAACTGCTCTCAGGATGCGGCGACCAAGGGAAACAGGTTGAAATCCAAATGCGATCGCATTCTCGATTTCTTGTGTTGTCCATCCTCCCTCTGGCCCAGTAGCAATAACAATCTCGTCAGAAATGCTATTCAGCACCTTGCTTAAATGGGGATACTCACCGCGAGCCTCACAAATGTAACGGTGAATTGTCTGATTAGCAATGACAGCAGTGTTAAAAGTAACAGGCTCTAAAATTGTCGGCACGAATGAGCGCTCTGATTGCTCGGCGGCTTCCGCAGCGATGCGCCGCCAACGTTCGAGCTTTTGAGGACTAGGATGAAGCAAAGTGCGATCGCTCAACACTGGTGCAATACAAGTTACTCCCAACTCTGTACAACACCGCACTACTTCATCAAATCCATTGCCTTTGGGCAAAGCCACCATCAGCGTAATTGATACAGGTAATTCTGTTTCCACCAAAAGTGCTTCTAAAACCTGTGCTTGTTCCCCTGCTAGCTGCGCTAACCACCATTTCCCTTTACCATCCATTGCAATAAAGCGATCGCCTTCACGCAAGCGCAACACCCGCCCCAAATAATGCTGTTGTTCTTTTGTGAGCAAAATTTGCTCTTGCTGGAGTTGGGAGGGTGCGATCGCAATTCTTTGCAGTTGAGACATTTTTCTTAATAAATTATTGTCCTGCTGTAGATATCTGTTGTCTAACCCAGGTACGGAAAGCACGAGTTGCTGCTATTTGTCCAACTTTCTTACTTTCTTGGATAAATCGGGGAATCTCTGTTACCAGCACAGGCGCAAAAGTTGGACTGCTATTATTCTGGAAGTATTGCCCACCATTCAGGGTGTAAACGTTCAACACATTTCCGTTATACCGCCAGAATTCTGGAACTCCCATTGAAGCATAAAGAGCCAACTTGTCTATCTTCGATCTGGAATATTCCACTTCCAGTACTATGTCTGGTGGTGGATCTGCATTTAGGTCAATATTTTCTTTGTTGCGGACTAAGAATTCATTTTGGATATAGTAACTACTGTCCGGTTCGCCTCCTCGTTCCAAATCATCCCGCGTCATAGTCAACGAGCCGGCACTTTTAACTTCTAAACCAAATTCTTCACACAGCACAAGAACAAAACCTTCAATTAGACGGTTTGAGTTCTCATGCGGCATTAACGGAGTCATAATTTCTACTATTCCGTTGTCATAAGCTAGCCTTTTATTTCGCTCACATCCCATATCTGCCAGCATAGCTTTGAATGTCTGCCAGCTGATGTTTTGCAGCACATCCCTAGTTTCTGCGAATTTTGCTGTTGTTACCATAGTTCAGTTTTCTTGTGGATGTGTTACCTAACTGTATTAGGACTTACACAAAATAGACACAGATGGATTTATCTGTGTCTATCTGTAGTTATCTTAAACTTTTCGGCTTACGAAAGATTCTGAAAGTAAGCTTCTAGAGCTTCAGTCACCAACTGAGTCATCGGCTTCCCTTGGCTTTCTGCTACTTCTTTCAATTTGCCATAAACCTCTTCTTTCAAATTTACCCGGTGGCGTGATTTGTTTGCACCATTGGCTGTTTGGGGATCGTAGCTAGCAGCAAACTCGCGGATGGCATCAAAACCAACGCGATCGCAAAAATCACCAAATTTTTCTTTCGATTTCCGAGATTTCTTAAAGTAAACAAAAATCGGCTCTAAGAAGATTTCTAAGTCATTGTGGTGCAGCTTATCTATGTAAGGTTGCGCCAGTCGAGTCTGATTTGGCGAACCCCCTAACCATAATTGGTAAGATTCTGGAGCGCTACCGACAAAGCCCAATTCTGCCAAGTAGGGACGAGCGCAACCGTTGGGGCATCCTGTCATCCTTACCACAAAATGCTCCTTTTGTAAACCGACTTTATCTAATAGAGCGCGAACCCGCTCTAAAATACCCGGTATTGCTCGTTCTGATTCCGTGATTGCCAAGCCGCAAGTGGGCAAAGCCGGACAAGCCATTGCATACCGCACTAAAGGTTCGATTTTTTTAGGGTCGTCTCCGACACCGTGACGGCTGAGAATGTCTTGAACAGCTTGCTTGCTATCTGGTTCGATATCGTAAAAAATCAGGTTGTGGTTGGCACTCAGGCGGATGGGCAAGTTAAACTGCTCGACAATTTCCCGCAAAGCGGTTTTAAGTTGAAACGAACCTTCATCTTTGATTCGACCATTGTCAATGGAAATTCCTAAGAATAGCTTGCCATCACCTTGTTCATTCCAGCCGAGGAAGTCATAATATTTAAACTCTGGCAGTGGTTTGAAAGCTTCGAGTGGTTTACCAAAATATTCTTCAACTTGGGTGCGGAATTTATCTACACCCCAATCGTTGATTAGATATTTTAATCTGGCATGACGACGATCGGTGCGATCGCCATAATCTCTCTGGGTAGCAACAATCGCTTTCACTATGTCGTAAACATCATCCTTCGCTACATAACCGATGGGGTCTGCTAACCTAGCGAAAGTTTCTTCTTTACCGTGGGTTCTACCTAAACCACCACCAGCAAAAATATTAAATCCTTCTAATTGCTTCTTTTTATTGGTAATCACTACCAACGTTAGGTCTTGAGAATACAAATCAATCGAATTATCCCCTGGCACCGTCACGCAAATTTTAAACTTGCGAGGCATATAGTACGTGCCATAAATTGGTTCTTCGTTGTCATGGATAATTGTACCATTTCCATTGCGTTGTCGCGCCGCCTTCACCTCTGGGTTCTCTTCAGCACTAATTGCTTTTTCCCCATCTAGCCAAATTTCGTAATAAGCGCCTGTCTGAGCTGATAGCAAGTCAGCAATATTCTGGGCATACTCCCAAGCATACTGATACTCTGGGCGATTCTTAAAGGGGGCTGGTGGTGCCATCACGTTGCGGTTGATATCACCACAAGCTCCCAAAGTCGAACCCAAATTTTTGACAATTGTAGCGATTGATGCTTTGAGATTCTTCTTTAAGATTCCATGCATTTGGAAACCTTGACGGGTAGTTACTCGTAAGGTGTGGTTGCCATACTCATCAGCTAACTTATCTAAAGCTAGATACAGCTGCTGTGGTACTAAACCACCCGGATTTTTTGTCCGCAGCATAAACTGGTAATCTTTTTCCTGTCCCTTGGTGCGGTTGTCGCGGTTATCCTGCTGGTAAGAACCGTGAAACTTCAAAAGCTGCACCGCATTTTCGGTAAAATGGGTAGTATCTTCAAGGATCTCAGTTGCTACAGGTTCACGCAAAAAATTGCTATTTTCCTTGATTCCTTCTACTTTAGAAGGCTTACGGGTTGCGATGGGGGAAGGAGCAGATTTAACCATTAGACTTGTATATTATTCTCAATAAAGCATTATGTAGACACCGAATCAGCACCCTTGGGCTACTTGATCCCCGGTAATCCGGCCGGAATAATGAGGAATGATTTAATTTTACCACGGCAAAAGCCGGCTTCGTCAGTGATGTAACACTTAACAAAACCAGCTTTTGGGAGTAGTGAGTTTTGTTAGCGGATAGCTATGGTTAAGCCAGTGCTAAGTCCTGAGTACTTAAGTACAGTATAGAGTGACTCAGGGCTGAATAATCTTTTATTTGAAGCGATAACCAATACCACCGTTGAGGCTAACAGCAGGAGTATCGCTATTTTGGTAGGCACCAAGTCCGACTTTGGCATTAGTGTAGACGAGGAAATTATTAGCAACTTCCGATTCAACACCAGCACCTACTACTACTGAATCTTTGTTACCTATGGGAGTTGGTGAGCCATCTTTCTCTACAAAAGAATAACCACCAGTTAAATAGGCATTAGTTCTATTAGCAATAGGCACATCCACAGAAAGTTCTGGGATAATAGCACTTGTCTTATCACTCCAAAGGACATTACCGCGTGCAGAAAATGGCGTAGTTCCTAATTTCACGCGACCTGTGACATTACCACCAAATGTCGCATCATCGTTGATACCTTGTCCGCCACTGGTAACGCCACCTGCAACACCAGCACCAACATAGCTAGCATTAGTACCTTTTTTAGTTTCAGCAGAAGCTTGGCCAGCTGATAGGAAAAGAGGAGCAATTATTAAAGAAGACAATGCAGAAATTGTCATGAAAGACTTGAGTAAGCGCTTCATAATTTTTACCAAATTTTGTATTTTTTACTTGTATATTCCAAGTCGATAATTGTATGAGAATGTTCCAAATATTTCTTAGATTTTATTAACTTAATGTTTCTATGGATGCATGATGTTTACAGGCTAACTATCCCAAAAAATCAGAAATAAGTTGTTATAATTACATTCAATGTCTTTTCCTCTGGGTTCTTTGTTCCAAAAATAGACGCTTTTAAAACTGGCACAACATTTGGGACTATAACTAAGTCGGGAAATGGGAAATAAAATACCCAGTTAACAATTTTTGCCGAGCTTTTCACATAGGATGAAAAGTAGGCTGTAGCATTCGTTGCAACAAGCTATAGAGGGAATATATAAAGTTAATTTTGAGCAATTATTGTGGAGATTGAATAATGCTAACCGCTGCAAAAACGTTATCTGGTTTGATGGGTTTATGTGTCGGTGATGCATTGGGTGTGCCGGTGGAGTTTACTAGCCGTGCTGAACGAGTAAAATCTCCAGTGACAACGATGCAGGGTTATGGCACATGGAATCAACCACCAGGAACTTGGTCAGATGATAGTTCCTTAAGCTTTTGCTTGGCAGAATGCCTTTGTAGAGGGTATTCGTTGGATGCTATAGCTAATTCCTTCTGGCGCTGGTACAAGGAGGCTTACTGGACTCCCCGTGGCGATGTCTTTGATATTGGTCAAACTACCCACACAGCAATTATGCGCCTGAAACAGGGAGTTGTTCCCCATCAGGCGGGTGGAAAGGTTGAAAATAGTAATGGCAATGGTTCTTTAATGAGAATCTTGCCGATGGCTTATTGTCACAGAAACTTAACTTTAAGCGAACTGCTAGCGCGCGTGCATGATGTTTCGGCTATTACTCATGCTCATGCGCGATCGCAAATGGCCTGTGGCATTTATATTAGTATTGCAGTGGTGCTCTTGGAAGGGGCTGACCTGCAAACAGCTTATTTACAAGCACTGCAAGATATCCAAACAATTTATTCTGTCCGAGAATTTTTGTTAGAGAAGCCGCATTTTGGCAGAATTTTCAGTGGTGAGATTGCCAAGGTACCAGTGGAAGAGATTAATTCTGGTGGCTATGTGATTGATACCTTAGAATCATCCCTGTGGTGTTTGTTAAATAGTTCGTCTTATTCTGAAGCAGTGTTGAAAGCTGTTAACTTAGGCGGAGATACCGATACTACCGCCGCCGTCACCGGTGGGTTAGCCGGAATTTACTACGGCGTGGAAAATATTCCCAAACAATGGATGAACCAAATTGCTCGTAGACAAGACATTATTTACTTGGCAGAGCGTTTTGCAAGGGCTGTTTACGCTTAGTACAACATTTCATTAATTCTTTGCGCCCCTCTGTGCTTACCCCTGCGCTCCTACCCTGGCCCTCAATTGCCACGATTTTACGCAAAGCTGTACTTAGAGTTATTAGTTGAGAGTAAAGATTGAGGAGTTATGAAAATCCTCACTCCTCACTCTTTACCTTTAACTTGCTGAGAAATCCACTGCAAGTAAACTTGAGAACCAGCAACAATTGGTAAAGCAATAATTTCTGGCACTTCATAGGAGTGCAATTCCTTAATTTTGGCTTCCATTGCCGGAAATTGCGCCAAATCAGTTTTAATCAGTAATTGCCATTCTTCCTCTTTATGCAGTTCCCCTTGCCAGGTGTAAATTGAGTGGATTGGTAACAGACTCACACAAGCAGCAAGTTTAGCTTCCACAAGAGCATTTGCAATTGCTTCTGCCTCCTGCATATTGCCAGCTGTCACCAATACCACACCATAGCCAGAAGGTGTCTCCATGACCTCTAAACCGTCGCAGACAAAGAATAGACCTGACCATCAATCAATAGTCGCGTGATGCCCTTAGCTTGCAAATGAGTCCGAGCTTTATGGAGCATTTTACTATCAGGAACTTTAATCACGCGATCGCGCTTCGTAGAAAAACGCTTTGCCACCCGATGGTTATCGAACACCGGCAGAGTTCTTTGCTGGGTTTCCAGGTTAGGAATTTGCCCCAAATCACCAAAGTCCTTGAGAGGTCGGGTAATTAATTCCGAAGAACGGTCAATTACCAAATAACAAGTTTTTGGCAAATTGGCTATCGACAGAGGTAAAACTTGAACTGATGCTTCACCTGGTCTTCGTTTTGTGACTAACGGTCTTTGGTCATCCAGGTCATCGTCGTCATAGTCTTCATCCTCAAAGTCATCATCTTCTAAATCATCATCTTCTAAATCATCCAAATCCTCTGATTCGTCTAACAAATCTTCGCCCAGCATCTGCGCGATGACGGCCGCTCCTGGATGCTCATTTTTTAGCGGTGGAATGGGAATGCTGACTATTTCCGGCGGCTTTTGCTCTGGAGTTTCTAATTTCTCTGTGACTCGGAGCTTCGGTTTTTCTGCCGCCGAGGGGCGTCGCCGGACTCGTCTACTAGCGGCGATTGACTCCGCCGTTTCCTCTGAGAAAAGTTCCTGCTCTACATGAATTACCCGACGTGGCTGCGGCTCAACCTTTGGTACTTCCACAGGTGGAGTTTCGATGGGTGGAACTTCTATTTCCGGCTCTGGTTGAGTCAGCAGAGGTAATTGCTCATAACTTACCTGCGCCCTCCCCTCAGGAGTTCTCGCAGCCCGCTTTAAGGAGACTAAGTATTCATACTCATCTTCTGGCAAAGTGCTTTTGAGCAGGCGACTAATTGTCGAATTACTCACACCATAGCGGTCTGCCAAAGTTGAGGTTGTTTCGGCAGTCTCTCGATATAACTTAAGAATTTCTTGCTTGTCAGAATCTGTTAATTTTCTCACGGTAGATACCAAAAATCTTTACTAAGCTCGTTTTCGTCCACTGGTACGCCGCGTTCGTCTTAGTGATGCGTCATATTCTAAGACAGCGCCCATGCCAAATAACACTCCACTAAACACCCAAAATACTTCTAATATTTCCCCACTTTGATAATTGGGGCCTTGGGCGTATTTAAACCACATATCTGCAATGTAAAGCGAAAAGGCCGCTGCTGCAATCATTCGCCAAGACTGGGAAACTCTTCCCCCCCAAAAGGCTAGCAGCAGAGTGGTAGCAATAATTAACAAAACTACATCGCTAACTACGTAAAACCAATTCAAAATAGCGACTAGCAGTTCTGAGGGTGTTCCCTGTTGCATAGAAATCCACCATGCTAACAAACTACCAAACATTGCAATTGCTAACACAATTAGCCACTGCCATTTTTCCAGATTAATTCGCCTGGAAGCCACAGCTAAAATCATGCCTGCGCCAAGTAATAGATAACTAAGTACAAAAAATATATCGCCTACAGACACATCCGGTTCATCTTTTAAAATTATTTCCGTATATCCGAAAATTATCCCCCCAACGAAATAGGAAAGCATGCCTAAGCCAATTAAGAGCCAAACATTTCGCCCACTGACGATTTGTGGACTCAGCCAGTTCCTCAAGCATAAGATACTGGCACCCAAATAAGCTAAAGCTTCAAAAATATTTGTGCCAATCACATACCATTCGGCCCGGCTTTCTATGCCATCTGCTCCGGGAACTTTGGCACTAAACAACAAAAAGTATAGCAGTGCCAGTACGGCCCAGCCAATATTAGCTAAGACAATGTTCTGAGTGGTGAAAATGGATTTAGAAAGGAGCGAATTCTCGTAAGAGTTATTCATAAAACTTGACTATGTAGATGCACTCTGGCAGTATTTTGAGTTAAAGGACTGTATATGTGGTGTGTCTGCTAGAAAACACACAATCAGACACCAAAAGCAAGTGCCAGTGGCAGGAACTTTGTTAAAGAATTTCCATACTACTGCCATAGTTTACCCAGCGGCGATTGATTTAGCCAAGCGAGAAATAGCGAACGCTCGGCTTCTGGCATATCTTCTAGCTTATAAATCACTTGTTTGGTAAAATTAGCGTTGCCAAAATAGGATTTTCCTAATCTATGTAGTTCTTGTAACAATATAACTACATGATTTTCTTGCCAATCAGGTATTTTGGCTGTCGGTAACGGATTAGTAGATACCAAATATTTAACTGCTTCTAGAGAAGATGTTTGGGGAAATTGTTTCTGCTTGAATACCTCTACAATATCTTTTTCAAATAATGCAGCTTGCCTAGCACCCAAAAACTCTTCAATGTCAATAGAAACACCTTGCAACAGCAAAATACTGGCTTGGATTAAAATTCCCGTTTTACCATGACTACCTGTGTCATTACCTAGCTGCTCTAAACGGATTTTACCCCAAACGCTAAAGCGTTCCGGTTCTTCCAGCAAAACACAGGCTTTACCTCGGTTATCCGTTAATTCTCTCCATAAGGCTCTAGCTTCTTCTTCTTGACTAGCTTTGAAGACACTAATCAAGCGAAAAGTCTGCCCTTGATAACTGAGGATCGGCACTTGCTGATCCTTTTTTGGGTGCTGAATGCTTGATATTTCAACATCCTGCCGTTTGAGAATAAACATGGCACTAGCAAATAACTCCTCACAGGGGCACTCTTAATATGGAATATATAATGGCATTTGGCAGCATCGCCAAGGCTGAAATTACCTAGCGTACTGTGAAAATGGGCCTAGCGATCGCCAGATCCTTCCCAAAGATAGCCGCCCAGAGGAGGGTGGCGTTAAAAGGCAAATAACCCTTTGACAACTCAATATATCTAAACCAATACTCCATCTGTTTCGTTTTCGGTGTAGATTAACTAACTAGCGACTTGCATCTTAGCCTTGCTAGTGGTAAATCTGCAATTTTCGATTGCTTCTTGGTAGCTGAACACGATATAATAGTGCAGATGACTCCTTTGGGAGCCATTATTTTGTTTTGGGCGCGTAGCTCAGTGGATAGAGCAATTGCCTTCTAAGCAATCGGCCGCAGGTTCGAACCCTGCCGCGCTCGTTTTAACTCAATATGAACCCTTAAGCACCGTGAAGTGATACAATGACTTGCACATTTGAGGGTTCATTTTGCTGCATCATACTAAGAACAAAGGTGACATTGCTGCAACAAAAGCAATGGCTGATCTAACCCTTAAAGGTTATTTAGTCCTCACGCCACTTGTTTGTGAACACTTACCTTTTGATTTTGTTGTCTACAAAGACGATAAATTTTACAAAATACAAGCTAAATACGCGGGAGATAACAGGGTAGTAAATAAAACTATTTGGGTAGATAAAAATGGGACTCATCAGAAGAAGTACAAAGTAAATGACTTTGACTTTTATGCGGTTTATCTTCCTGACATAGATAAAGTTGTCTATCCATCAATTAAGTTTAAGGGTTGCTACATAACTACTCAGATACCTAATTCAGCTACACCGTTTTACTGGTGGGAGGATTTTACACACTTTACTGAAGCAGCCTCTAAGCGAACCTACAAGGAGTTTGGCGTTGATTTAACAAGTAGAAAGGTTAACCCAGACTCTAGGATTCATACCAGAAAAGTTGAAAGACCATCAAAAGAAGAACTAGAAAAACTAGTTTGGGAAAAGCCAACTGCACAAATTGGTAGAGATTTTGGCGTGTCTGATAAAGCTGTAGAAAAGTGGTGTAAGGCTTATGGGGTAGAAAAGCCACCTAGAGGGTATTGGGTTAAGAAAGCTTATGGACAAGTAGAAGGACAGTTAATAACCAATGACGAAGGTTCACATCTTTAGTAAGGATGTGAGTTTTACTAGCATGACACCCACTTGATAGCTAAAATTTTGGATTCATAGCCAAATCATAGTCAAAATATCAAGCAAGTCACTCAGTTTTGTCAGCTTTAAATCTCTTTGGAAAGCTGAAACTTTTAACTTTGCCTTGATTGTTATATTAATTTAAAAAGCCCGTGACGAGGATTGAACTCGTGACCTCACCCTTACCAAGGGTGTAGCCTAGAAGCCCAGAAGCCTTACCTGTAAACACCCTAGCGAGTCCTAGCACAACCTTTAAGACGGGGTTAGGACAGTGAGGGAAATCAAGCCAGTTAATAATAATGGTTCTATTCAGCTAAAGTTCTCCGTAGGGGGTAAAAGGTACTCATTTAACCCAATACCGGGGGGTCAGTTTACTAACCACAGGGACTTCAAGACGGCGCAGGTGATCGCTAGCCAAATACAAAATGACATCCTAGCTAAGAACTTTGACCCAACACTAGACCGATATAGGCTAACTCCAAAGCAGCAACCTATACAATCCGGTAGCCAAACCTCAAAACCTCAAACGCTCATAGAACTGTGGGATTACTGGGTAGATAGCCTCAACCTTTCAGTAGCTACCAGACAACATCACTACAAAGCGATTAGGCAGCAGATTATAAAAGCTAATCCTGATTTGATGGATACCCTGTGGCTGACCCAATCCAACTTAGCCCCTTCAACTTTTAATCAACGCTTGGGTTATTTGAAAAGATGCTATCGCTGGGCTATATCAAAAACCCTGGTAAATATTAACCCCTATGACGAGCTAAAAAACCACAGGGTTTACGTGAAGTCAATCAAACCCTTTACTTCCACAGAGATTAAAGTGATTATCCGGGGCTTTGAAGAGTTAGCCATACACTACGCGCCCTTTGTTAAGTTTTTACTGGCTACAGGTGTTAGAACATCTGAAGCTATTGGGTTACGTTGGCTTCATGTGGACTTTGACCAAGGGTTTGTAATCATCCAAGAAAGTCTTTCTAGAGACTGGGCCGGTAACGGGTATCAGAGGGTTAGAAAGGAGACTAAAACAGGCGGTAGCAGACATCTGGGAATGACTGATGAGCTACGGTTACTGTTGTGGTCAATCAAACCCCCTAAACCTGACCAAGATTCCCTAGTATTTACTACGGTTAAAGGAAAACCTATAGATGATGGTAACTTCCGAGAGAGATACTGGGTTAAGGTACTAACTAAAGTCGGTGTAGATTACCGAAGACCTTATACAACTCGGCATACAACTGCTAGTCATGCCATAGACCAAGGCACTCCAGTTACTGGGGTGGCGTATCTACTAGGGCATAGTGACACCCGAATGGTTATGCAAACCTATGGGCACATGATTAACCGCCCAGAGTTACCGGATATGCCTATCAGTTAAAATAGAATATTTAATATGTTCGTTACTCCCTGGGTGCGCTCAAAGCCTACCTAGGTATCCGGGTACGCTCATGGAAAAAGCAAAAACAGGTACAGTAGGTATCGAGAAATATAGGGGTAAATATCGCCTAAGATTACCCAGAGCGATCGCTAACGGTTCTAGTCGCTATATTTTCACTGGATTATCTGTTGATAGCCAGGATGGATATAAAAAAGCCCAGCGATTAGCCTGGGATATCGAGGATGAAATAGTTAAAGGGGCTTTTAACCCTAGTAAGTATAAAGCTACCCGTAAGCATCAAATAACCTCATCACTAACCCTCAGTGAACTTTGGCAGCTATATAGTAACTACCGGAAGCCTAGCCTAGACATAAGTACATATCACGCTCACTATGAGGGGACTTATAAAAGATTAATCGCTGAAATGCCTTATCATTCACCCGATGATGCCGAGAACGTTAAGGTTTGGTTAGTGCGAAACAGACCCGCCAATGTAGCCAGAAGGATATTGATACTACTGAGTGCAGCTATGGACTGGGCAGAGCTACAGGGATTTGTAGCTACTAATAAGTTTAAGGGGCTATATAAAAACATAAAGGTGTTTAAAAAGAAGCTTATTAACCCCTTTACCACCTTTGAGATGCAAGCCATTCTTGAGGCTTTTCAGGGTAGCCACTATGAATCCTTTGTGCGCTTCCTATTTCTCACTGGCTGTAGAACCGGTGAAGCGATCGCCCTACAGTGGAAACAAGTAGCCCCTGATTACAGCTATGTAACCATTAACGCTACCTATTACCCTGAGTTAAAAACTAGGAAACCTACGAAAACACACGCTAACCGTAAAGTACCTTGTAACTCTCAGATAGCTAAGTTACTCCAAAGTCTACCTAAGGGGGATTTGTTAGACCCTGTGTTCACCAGCCGTAACGGGGGGATAATCAGCAACAAGCTGCTCCTAAAAGCCTACTGGAAGCCCAAGCTGACTAAGTTGATTAAGAAGGGTTTAGTAGACCGTTACAGACCTCTATATAACACTAGGCATACAGCTATTACTCGAATGCTTGAATCTGGGTTAACCTCTGCTGAGGTTGCCAGGGTGGTTGGAAATAGCCCCAAGGTAATCACAGAACATTATGCTGGCGTTAGTCGGCTTACAGTTCTACCAGAAATATGAGAGTAGCCGGATTTTAAGCATTAAGAAGCCAAAGGTTAAAATACAATCATCGAATATTGGCTTAATCCTCTGGGAATACCGGGGGATTTTTCTATGGTTATGCTCTTGCCATACATAAACTTTATGCACTATTATGTATACATAAGGCAAGCAAAGCCTAACTAAATCGTCCGAACGTCCATAAAGAGCCAATATTCGAGGATTAATAATCATGAAAGCCACCACTACTGCTACAACCGCTACTAAAACTTACATACCTGTTAGAGAATCTGTTCTTAAAAAAATCCTCAAGGCTATGGAAGCTCTAGGGGTTATTTGGGACGGTTCCATTAACCACATAGATCGGTTCTGTTGGGCATCAGATACGGCTATGACCGACTGGTGTTCACTTAACCCCGCTAAGAACCATAAAAAAGTTGTTTACATTCAATATGTCGCCTAGTCGCACTACTGTAGCTCTAAGTCCTGAGCATAAGAAAGCCCTTGAGGCGATCGCTCAGGACTTACTTGGAAGTCCTAACGTTAGCCTACTCATGAGGAATATTGCTGAGGGTAGGCTAACTGTCACAGGAGTAATGAACCCCCCGATGACATTAAGACATGATCTACCCGCCCTTAAGATGCAAATGGAGGAGACTATTAAGACCATTGATGAGATTATGGGGTTCCATTAAAAGAACCGACTGCGGATAATGTAGGCAGAATGTTCAGTAATAACTCTAGGACTATTACTGAACACTCTGCCGTGGTCAGTCGCTCCATAGTTCTATCAGAGTTTTTAGGGGCAACTTGACTGTGTGTAGATATCACTACGATATCTAAAACAATGACTAAAGCTAAGACCACCCAAGAAACCTCAAAAGTCGCTAGCCTTGACCCCAGGTTAACCCAAATCATCCAACTGTATACGGTAGGCCAGCAAGAGTATGACGGTATCAAAGACTATCCAGAGTTAGAACTGAAAGATTTTGAAAATGAAGTCCAGTTATTGATTTATAAACAAGGTTTTGAGGACGCGGTTTATGACCAATCTTTCAAGCCCGAACTAGACAACCCTGAGTTTTTAAATCATCCAGGAGGTACAGTTTTCCAAGGATGGGTTTTAAAAGGTAAAGAGTATTCTGAGGATGGTTCATGGATCATTAGATGGACTAATGGTAACGGTATCATCGGAAGAACTTTAATAGCGCCTAATGGCTAAAGCCATCTTAAGAAAATAACGGAGAGTTTTTAAACTCTCCAATAAACCCTTAAAACAATGAAACCAAAAAGATTAATAATAAACATCAATGATGAACTCTACAGTCAACTTCAAACCCTTTCAGCGATTAACGGACTTTCTATGGCCGGACAAATCCGTTATCTTGTTTCCCAAGCAACCAAAGATGCTTCAAGAAACCATAGAGGAAATGAATAGACATAATGAAAAAATATCGGTTTCCTTAGTCAGAATAGATGACGCGATCAATAAACAAACCAAGGTTACTGAGAGGCTTCTGGATTGGCTTCAGAACAACCCAGAACGCATTAGTAAACCTTAAGACATCCTAATATATTAATGAACAATAAAGAACCCTTCCAAGGCATCCTGGGAGGGCTTTTAGTTGGACTAGGAATCTAAGCTGACGTTAGTCAGGTCTAGGCTAAACTGTTAGCCCTGTAGTTTCTCCAGTCTTCATTAATGGTATTTCTGATCAAAGCTACCAGGCCATCTGTATTGGTTCCCTCTGGGGCATTAATGGTAAATGATGGATTAAAGGAAACCGACTTGGTACTGTTTTCAGTCTTGGGGATAACCAAGGGAGTACTAATAGTTTCCTTGGCGGTTCCCGGCTGTTCTAAAGGTCTGATGGAGTCTGATAGTCCCCGAACAGGTTTTCCGATATCCAAAATAGCGTCAGAAGGTTTAATGGAAGCCGAAGGCGCTTGTTTAGCCTCCTTAGAACCAAACAGGCGATCGATACCAGAACCTACAAAAGCCTGAGTATTTTTAATGCCTTGATCGGCAAAGTTTCTGATACCTGCTATAGGATTCAAAGACGCGCCGATGTCTCTTATTTTCTCAAAGATAAAAACAAAAGCTCCTTTGATCATCTGGGCTATTTCTGAGGCTGTATTGGCTATCCCCCCGGCTATTATTTGTACTGGCGCGATTACAAGCGCTTTGAATAATATTGAGGCTACCGAACCCCAATCTATTTGGTATATACCCTTCCATATAGACACGCCGAGTTTAGACAAACCCGCACCTACTTGTAACCAATCGGTCTTACTAATAGTTCTCTCTAGTCCTTTTAAGAATCCGTTGGTTATCCCGGTTAACCCTCCGACCATATTGGAGAAAACAGAGTCCAAACTGTCTAAACTTTCGCCATAGTTCAGCCCTGTAAAAACTCCTGTTAGATCAGAAAACCAATCAGTAACCTTGATAAATCCGGTCATGAAGCTATCGCTATTTAACCCTATGGAGTTCATAAAGGGCGTTAGGGACTGACCGAAGCTACCCAAGGACATCATTAAGCCTTGAACCGCATCTAGTCCTGTCCGGTTACCCATCTCTGGTATTTTCTTCAAGAAACCAAAGATACCGACATCCTGATTAAAGATATTGGTTTTCATGATCTGAATCATCGAGTCTACTGTACCGTCGAAGCTGTCTAGGGTTTCCTTGGTAATGGCTTTTTTCCTAGCAGCATCCATGATATTAAAGCGCGTTTCGGTAGTTAACTGCTTCCAGTCCTGCCCCATGCCTTGCTTGGCGAACTCGGATAAAAGTTCCTCTTTTAGTACTGGGTTTCTGGCAAATAACTCAATCCTAAAAACTTCGGATAAAGTACTAGAACCGCTAAGGGCTTTGTTAAGAGCCATACCGCCCATGTTCATATTGGCTCCTCTGATAGCCCCCAGGACTCCGTAGCCTTCCGTTAGACCCAACAAACGCTCTTTGTATGTTTTCTCATCTCCTCCGGATATCCCGGCGACTGTCGCAGATATAGATGATGCGATGGTATTGAAGTCTCCATTCTCCCCAGGTAATGCCGCCGCCATTTTGACTATCTCGGCTCTAGTTTCAGCTACCAGGTCTTTGGCTTTCCCAAAGTTTACCCCTAAGCGCCCTGCTAAGTCCCCAGCTTCTGCCAGTCCCAAAGTTTGTATTTTGGCGGCATCCTGGATGGAGTTACTGATACCGGAGATAGCCGAGGAAACAGCCCCTAGAGTCCCCATGATCGCCGATGCGCCTAAACCGCCCATCATGGTACTGAAAATACCGCCATTGGAACCCATAGAGCCAACTTGAGCGCCCATGACCCCCATGTTTTCTCTGATGCGGGCGATCGCCGGGCTAATCAAATCGGTAGCTGTTAACCGGACATTAACTCGGTTTTGGTCGCTCATGAGGCTTTACCACCTTGGGTTGTTTCAATGGCGGTTTCTAGAGAGTCTTTTAGAACAGTTCTAAGGAAATCAGATACAGACAGCCCAAATCGCTCTGCGTACCATTTCAAAGCTTCTGATTCAGTCTCAGTAGTTCTAAAGGTAGTCCTTATTACCTTTCTTTGTTCGCTGTCGATTTTTGGTCTCACCATTATGTTTTCTAAGTATTTTTGTCCGTCATTAATACTTAGTCATTAATGGGTGGTCTTAAGGTCACAGCAAGGCAAATGAAAAGATTGCCAGTGATCACCATTAGTATTTATACTTATAAGAGATAAAACATCGCTATCCTTAGCTGGTAAGGGTTACAGAGGATAAGTTAGTTACCCTTTTGGGGGTAACAGGGATAACTTATAGCTTAGGTATAGAAGTGCATATTCTACTTATGTTCGGTTCACTGGTGCGTATGTGGCATCTTTGAGGCTCCCTTGCTGCTACCATAAATGCTTACTGTGGGCTGACTTCAGGCTATATCAGGGGCTTTTAGTTGCGGTCAGTCGGCTCCCTGGTTGCTTTTTTTTTAACCCGTAAATATTACTGATTTAGAACCGGATCATATTTCAGGCAGTAAAAAGCACTCATGATTTTGCCACCCTAGAATGGCTACAAACTATGCAGAGCATGACTTTACTACCCGTGAATAGGTAGGAAATAGATAATCTGGCTCGGTAAACAGGTGGATTAGGTCGTACAAAATAACCCCATCTACTCAAACCGGGTTAACCCATGTGCCAGTTATTACAAAAATATACCACTTTAGTGCTGACAGTTCAGTGTCGATTGTGGTATCATTAGAACATACCAGCTAAGAAATAAGACCGTTATTAATATGGCTAATATGACCCTAAGATTACCTGATGACTTGGATCTACAGCTTAAAGCACAGTCACAGGAAAACGGCATTAGCAAGCATCAGTTGATACTCGACTTACTGAATGGAGGCTCAGGATTAACACTAGGATATTCAGAGCTACCCCAAGACACGTTGAGGGACTTACAGGGCCAGATAGACCAGCTAGAGAAAAAAGTAAAGGCGTTAGCAGAAAACGCGGGATATCCCTTTGGGACTTTCTAATACGCCTGGGGGGGCTTAGTTTGTTCCCTTATCTTTTGGACTTTCCTTAAAATAGACAAGAGATAGAGGAACATTGTTTTACCCCGTTCACCACCTAAATAATCATAGATTGAAATCTATGATTACCATAGGATATTTCAATGATTACTTTTAGCCTCTAAGTTCGCATCAAATCACTTCAGAGGCTATAACCCTGATTCTACTGTTGGTTAATAGCTGTATTTAAATAATGACGAAGTAATAGCAGCAGACAGTAGTAGGTGATTGAAAATGAAGAATGCTGATTTAACCGCTAGGTTGACCTTAGTAAGACCACAGAGAAAAGTGTTCTCTATGAACATGACCCAGGATGAACACACGCGCTATGCGGCGATCGCTAAACGGTTACAGCTTCCCCTATCAGACATCATTAAGAACCTACTAAACAACCTAGTGGGGCAACTTGGAGAACCATTAGAAACCAAATAGGGTAACTAGTTCACAGCTAGTTACCCTACAAACCAATATTCAGGATTCACAGTAAACAAACAACGGGCTAAGTACCCAAGGATTCAAATAATGGATTACTCAAACACCAACTTAAAACAAGTTGATATATTTGATTTTAACACAAATACTAACAATAGTACACAGTCAACCGCAAATAAATACCAAGATGTCATCAGACTGCTTGAGGCGATTCATGGGGATAATGATGTTTGCTTTCAGACCTTCGATGACTCCAAAAAAGGCAACAGGTCTATAGTTGGTAACTGGCATGGCTCGATCAACAGAGCAACCATGAACCGCATCGGCGCATTGAACAGCAAAGGGGCAGGTGTTTACTATACAGTTAACCAGACCGATGGTAAAGGCAGAACAGCCGCTAACATAGTTGGCATCAATGCCCTTTTTACAGACTTCGACAAAGTAGAACCACAGAACTTAGACAAACTACCCCCGGCAAGCGCTGTAGTCCAGTCAAAGAACGGTAAGCATATTTACTGGTTCCTAAACCCCGGTCAAGACATCAAGCTATTTACCTCATATCAAACTATGCTGTCCGAGCTAACCGGGGGTGATCCAGTGGTCAAAGATTTACCCAGAGTCCTAAGACTACCCAGCTTTAACCACATGAAGAACCCAGAGAGTCCCTTCATGGTTAAGTTGGTTGAGTTACATACGGATCGCCGCTATAATCTCTCTGACTTCCCCACACCCACCCCAGATACGATTAAGAAGTCCAAGGCGCTAAAGTTAACTGCTGGCGCGTCCTATAACATCTCTGGTTCTATTGAGTCCCTAGAGTCCCTAGTTGCCGAATACCGTAGTATGATTGCCCCAGCCCCCCTGAGTGCGGGTCAAGTAGCAAACAAAAGGGCACAGATGACTAGGAAGCTCTCGACATCCTCAAGGCTTCTAGGCAATGCCTCAGACACCATGTTGAAACTGGGGAACATTATGGGTTCCTTGCTTACCACTGCCACCATGAAGCCCGTAGAGCTTGTAGAGCTAATGTTTGAGGCATCTAAGGCTCAGTTTTGCTCCGAGGTAAAACAAGATGGCTCTGTATGGAATGAAGAAGAAGCCAGAGGTCATCACATCCCACGCGGGTTGGCTTATTTTCTCAATAGCGCGATCGAGTCACAGAAAGCCGCTAAGAAAAACTCAGAGTTCCCCAGTGGGATTATTAAAAACTCTCAGTACGTCTCTGATATGGGTATCGACTATAAAAAAGAGTTAGTAACCATTATTAACTCAGCGATCGGAACTGGTAAGACAAGGGCGTTAGTAGAAACCATTAGAGATATTTTGGCTGTTAACCCCGATGCCCAAATCCGAGTTGCTTGCCACCGAGTTCAGTTAGTGCGCCAATGGGAACATGATCTTGCCGAGTTGGGTTTTATCGCCTATGACAACAAAGAAGCAATGGCTGGTTATAAGAATGTATCCGATGTTAAGCGTTACATTACTACCTATGATTCCTTAGACCGCTTCTTACATGGTTTATGGGTAGTAAATAAAAAGACACCTAGAGTCTTGATTCTGGATGAAGTAGACCAAGCATTTAACTACTTCCTAACCGCAACTGAAACTACTATTGCCAGAGTCCGAACTGAAACCTTCGATGTCCTAAAGATGCTCATGAAGGTTAGTACTAGCATCATCGCTACAAGCGCCACAGTAACAAATACTGAAGCCAAGGTTCTCAAATACCTCACAGGCTCCGATAGCCTCCAAGTATTCATAAATGAGCATAAGCCTTACCAGAAGCGCTTTGTTAAACTACCGGATATTAATGCTGCATACAGCCGCATCTGTAAGTCTATTGATGAGGGTAAAAATGTTTATGCCCCCCTTGACTCTGCCAGCGATGCCGAGGCTCTACATGACCGCCTGAAAGCCAGATACCCTCAACTGTCTATGGCACTATTTACAGCCGCCAACAAGTCCCAATATGACCAAAGCGACATCAATACTTTGGTTCAGAAATACCAAGTAGTTGTTACTAGTCCTACATTGGGCACTGGAACTGATATTAACTGCCAGTATTTTCATGATGTGGTTGGCATCTTCACAAACTCTAGGGATTTGGGTGCTGCTGACTGCCTACAAGCCACTGGGCGTGTCCGGTATCCTCTGGGTAATGTCTATGCCTTCATTGATGACAAGGCTCCTACAAAGGAATATGTAGACTCAGTTAGAGACAAGATTTTTTGCTTAAGCAACAATACCCTAAATACTGACTGGATTTCATACCCGCATATTACCGGGGAAAGCTGTGAGGGAGATGATGAGATCCGCATTGAGACTAAGAAGCACCCGGACATGGAGGCTGCTACCAAGTTTCAAGCGGAATATTTAGAGAAGCAGTTGGCATCTAAGTTTTACCGGGGTAGTCAGTTCTGGCAGACGGTATCCGAGGCTGGACATATCATTACTGATGAAGCTAAGGGCGCGTTAGGTAAAACCATTACAAAATCTGATCTTCGGGCAGCTAATGAAGAGATTAAGCAAAATAATGCCCAGTCGGTTATTGATGCCCCCGTGCTAACTGAGGATGAAGCAAGCCAACTAAAAGCCCTGAAGGACTCGGCACTTTCTAGGACAGACAAGGCAGCCCTTGAGCGCTTCTTTATCGCCAAGGGGATGAAGAAGCAAGACTTGACCGTTGAGGACATCCTTTGGTATGGCAAGGTAGGTAAGAATGCTCTGAGGGTTCATAAGCTTGCAACAATGGACAAAAAACTCTCATGGTCGCTGGATTACCAGGATTACGGAAAACTGAGCGACTATGATGCTAAGTTCGCCCAGAAGGACAAGAAAACAATGGATGCCTTGGTTACGGCGATCGCCCCGGCCCTAGAAAGGGGACAGTTTACTAAGTCTGACCTCGGTGGCTTTGAGGTGGTTATGAAGTCCTTGGGCGCTGAGGCAATCAGGAGATTAGGAATAAAAGTTGATATGACCAAGGCGACTGTAGTCGCCAATGGAATACTGGGACTGATGGGTTATGAAGTGGAGAAGAAGCGAGTTAGGGTAGACAATGTTCTAGTATCTCTAGTCTCTTTTAAGGAAAGTTCAAAAGATACTAGAACAAAAGAGTTAGATTACCTCTACACAGTAACCCCCGGAGAGTATAAATATCTATTCAAATACTCTTTAGTCCCTCAGATCACCTTTGAAGCCATAGAGGACGCAGAGTATCTAGACAGCCTTAATGATGCTTAAGTCCCGTTAGTAGCACTAGCCCTCTCCGGTATCTTTTTAGATAACCGCAGGGGGTAGTCTAGGGGACTCATGGCAAGCGTTTAGGTTTAGTTAACACTACAGGCTAATATTCGTCCAGATTACAGGCAGTAGCTAACATTAAATATTCTGCGGACTCTTTGACCTCATTTAAGATCCAGTCACCGGACTCTATTTGTACTCGGTACTCAACCAGATCCTTGTTACAGTCCGCCATACCCCGAAGTGTCTCACCACTCTGACTGAAATAAAAAACGCTCCAGCCATACGGGGATACTGACTGACTATCGGCAACCAATATGGGTTCATGATTAACCTCTTGGGCGATCGCGGGGGCGCTAGTGGCCAACAATAAACCTAAAATAAAAACTCTATTTAACACCTGGGGAATCCTTTGTCTTTCTCTTGGTTATACCCGTCCACCATAGTGGCTTTGGCGGCTTCTGGACTACTTAAGGTCTGTTGACGGATATCAGTAACCTTAGTGCCAAAAAGAACTGGTTTAGTTCACAGTCTATTACTTGGAAGAGATAAAGTCCATCAGGGATTCTATGGGATATTCTTTGAAGGTTCATAGGGTTATTCCCCCGTGTAGGGTAATCGCAGTGCCCCGGCAATACCTCCAACTGGTCAATATTTATGTATAACTTTGATTGACTTAATCAGAGAAAAGAATACAGGTATTACTAATGAAGAAGACAAAACAGACAGCATTCAGACTCGACCCGGATACCTGGGGATGGTTAGAACAGGAAGTCCAAAGAACAGGCAAGTCTACCTCAGTGCTAATACGTGAAGGTATCGAGCTACTTAAGGCAGAGGTAAAAGTCTTGGCTAGCCTTAAGGCACAGTTTGAAGCGTCAGGGGTTGCCTATCCTGCTATGAAGGCTCAGACCGCATCAGGGGTTAAGCAGGTGTCCCTAAAGAGTTTTGATGTTACCCAAAGTAACAAAAGTGCATCCTAATGAATACCAGATTATACCGAGTTAGTTAACCCCATCCATGAAGTGACCAAAAACAGATCCACATATTGGGTTAAAGATTTGCGATAGATATAGCTAAACGTCGCTAGACTGCCCTATGCTTAAGACACATTTAGGACAAGCTAGAGCGGTTTAGGACTGGTAAATATCTCTGAAAAAAGCCCGTGACGAGGATTGAACTCGTGACCTCACCCTTACCAAGGGTGTGCTCTACCACTGAGCCACACGGGCAAAATATAAACTTGGTTTTTTAGTTGTAAGTTACAATGCTGGGAGCTTTGCTCTTAACCCAGTCATTATAACTTATAACTTCGTAAGTGGTGGGCCGGGCTGGATTTGAACCAGCGTAGGCGCTAGCCAACGGATTTACAGTCCGTCTCCATTAACCACTCGGACACCGACCCGATTTGTCTCACGATTTAAAATCTTAGCACCATGTTTTATAAATTGCAAGTGATTAGAAAAAACAACTTGCGGGTAGAGATCGCAACAAAACTGCGTCTCTACCATTTGTATAAAAAATACTGGTTACACGCTCATCTCCAGCATTCGTTGCATTGGTCGCAGTGCAGACAGCCGAATATCCTCTGGCATAGTAATTTCAGGAGTGCGATTTTTCATTGCCCAGTAGAGCTTTTCTAGGGTGTTTAACCGCATAAACGGACATTCGTTACAAGCACAGTTATTATTCATCGGCGGTGCAGGAATAAAATGCTTGTCAGGAGCTAGTTTTTGCATTTGGTGAATGATTCCCGGCTCTGTCGCAACAATAAATTCCTTGGTAGGGCTGTTTTGACAATACTTGAGTAAAGCGGCTGTAGAGCCAATAAAGCTGGCGTGGCGCAATACACTACTTTCACATTCTGGATGTGCGATCGCCTCTGCTTCTGGGTGGGCAATTTTTAACTGGACAATTTTCTTTTCCGAAAAGGTTTCATGGACAACACAGCTACCTTGCCATAGCACCAAATCTCGTCCTGTCTGTTCCATGACATACCGCCCCAAGTTCCGATCTGGGGCAAAAATAATCGGCTGTTCTTTCGGTATCTGCTCTACAATTTTCACAGCGTTGGAGCTAGTACAAATAATATCGCTCATCGCCTTGATATCAGCAGAGCAGTTGATGTAAGACACCACCAAATGATCTGGATGTGCTGCTTTAAAAGCTGCAAACGCCTCTGGTGGACAACTGTCTGCTAAAGAACAACCAGCATCTAAATCTGGTAAAAGTACTAATTTATCAGGATTAAGTATCTTTGCTGTTTCTGCCATGAAGTGAACCCCAGCAAAGACAATTACATCCGCATTGGTTTTTTCGGCGGCTCTTGCCAGTTGTAATGAATCCCCAATAAAGTCTGCAATATCCTGAATATCTGGCTCTTGATAATAATGTGCCAGGATAACGGCGTTGAGTTCTTTTTTGAGACTCTGAATGGCAGCAAACAAATCTAGTGGTAGTTTACCCAGTTGGGTGTTTTCGCGTTGAGCTAGTGCAGTAGTAAACACAGTTTAGGGGTGCTTTATGTTGCAAATGTATGTCCTGTGGATTCAATTATAGTAGTTTTTACCAAAAATAGTGGACGGTTGATATTTTGGGGTTGTGTCCAAATCGGGCTGAGTTTCATATCCTGGAGATAGACGGCAAGGAAAGTGGCATGACCAGTCAGAAAACTCAATCGATAAACCTCAAAATTGCTGTAGTTGGAGATATTCACGACCAATGGGAAGTGGAAGATGGCGTTGCACTCAAGCATTTGGGTGTTGACTTAGTGCTGTTTGTCGGGGATTTTGGCAATGAATCGGTGGAAGTGGTCAGAGCGATCGCATCTCTCGATATTCCCAAAGCAGCCGTGATGGGCAACCACGATGCCTGGTACACCGCCACCGAATGGGGACGCAAAAAGGCTCCTTATGACCGCTCTAAGGAAGACTGGGTACAGGAACAACTCGATTTATTAGGTTCATCCCATGTCGGTTACGGTAAGTTGGATTTCCCCGCTTGGAATTTAACTGTAGTGGGGGGTCGTCCCTTTACTTGGGGTGGCCCAGAGTGGAAATTCGCGGAAATCTGTAAAGAACGTTACGGTGTGACGAGTTTGGAAGAATCCGCCGATCGCATCTTCAAAGCAGTTAAAAGCGCCGCTTACGAGACAATTATATTTTTGGGTCACAATGGGCCTAGTGGGTTAGGCGATCGCCCGGAAGACCCCTGCGGCAAAGACTGGCACCCAATTGGCGGCGATTTTGGCGATCCAGATTTGGGCGAGGCGATTTCTCAAGCCTTGACTGCTGGCAAAACCATTCCTCTGGTGACATTTGGTCACATGCACCGAGATTTACGCCATACCAAGAAGGTGCAGCGCAAACCCATCTTTAGAAGTCCAGAGGGGACAATTTACTTAAATGCGGCTAGTGTCCCCAGGATTGTGGAAAATGACAGCGAGAAGTTGCGTAATTTTTCCATTGTCACCCTAGAGGCGGGTGTGGTTTCGCAAGTTTCCCTAGTTTGGGTGGGGAATGACTTTCAAGTGGCACGGGAGGAAATTTTGTACGAGCGATCGAATCCAGTAGTGCAATCTGCGTAGATGATGGGGTATAGTATTATCTGTCAGCTTTAGTGCTAACCAAGCAAAAGCGCCTAAATAGCGTCCAAAAGTAGGATATGCACAAGTTTGACAGATTTACTGGAGAGGTGGCAGAGTGGTCGATTGCGTCCGACTTGAAATCGGATGAGGCTAAAACCTCCGGGAGTTCGAATCTCCCCCTCTCCGTTGAATAAATGTTGTTATCAAGTAGTACACCTGTTTTGCATCTAGAATATATCCAAATCGATGCACAAACAGTATTTGGTTAACTACTGATGAAAAATCTAAATATTAAAGAAGAAGCTCGCAAATTGATTTACAAGTTGCCAGAAAATTCCATATGGGATGATTTGATGTACCAAATTTATGTTCGGCAAACTGTTGAAGCTGGATTAGCGGATAGCAAAGCTAGTAATGTTATTTCTGTACAAGAAGTGCGGAAAAAATTTGAACTACCAAAGTGAACCAAAAATAGTTTGACTTAATCCTACATGGGGGTTAAATGCTGGGATGGAGTTCGTGAGTTGTGCATATACCTCTAGCACCAATTCAGGGTCAACTATAGGTAAATTATTACTCATAACATAAGAATTTCTCGTTCGTAACTATCAACACTGGTTGACCTTGGTAAAAGATGATAGGAGGATTGAGGCAGTAAATATTGTAAGGACTGTACACGCCGTATGGACTACCATATAATCCATAGGAATTACGAATGCTGTGTGTACCATAGGAACCACCGTAGATACCATGAAGATTACTAATAGAGTTTGGGTCATATAAATTACTTGATAAAATGCCCAAAAATTGTCCATCAGCAGCCCATAATTGAGCTACACCATTTGCGGAAACCAGAAAATCTACAATTGACATAGGTTTTGACTGTAAAAATTTATTTTCTCCAGCTTCATCCCCTAAGACTGGTAACAACCTCAGCAAAAATGCCTAATTTGTGGTTTTAGCAGGGTGGCAATATTTTTATCCTTATTAATAGGATTTCACATAGAAATATTGAAGCGAAAATCTGATTAACAAGCACGATCGCTCCTCCTATCTATGCTTGCATCATGCTAGCATAAGGGTAAATCCTACTTTGAGGTAAAGCGATGGCTACCCTTTATGTAAGAAATTTACCTGATGATTTGTATGCAAAGCTGCAAGAGTTAGCGGCATCTGAACACCGTTCCATTAACGCCCAAGTTATAACTCTGTTAGAGCAAGCTTTGAAGACTGAAGCACAGCAAGCAGAAGACCAGAAACGCCAGAATGTACTTAAAGTCCTAGAAGAAAGTCGCCAACGTCGCCGTGTGAATCCAGCAGACTTCGCATTACCTGATAGTACTGAAATGATTCGAGAAGACCGCAACAGATGACTATTCCTGTTAGATGCGTGGTGGATACCAGTGTGTGCATCAAATATTTTATCTCTGATCCACTAACCCCCAAAGTTAACCAACTTTTTGATCACCTTGCCAATCCACAGACAGAAATGTTTGTCCTCGATACAAACTCAGAATTGGGAGAATAGAATTTTTCTCACTGATTTACTTAGTTGCAATAAAATTAGTTTGTTGAGTAGGCAATAATCCTACTGTTTTTTAATATTCAATTGTCAAAAATGCCTTTTACTTATAACCGCACGGTTCGCTTTCAAGATACTGATGCTGCTGGGGTAGTTTATTTTGCTAATGTTTTGGGTATTTGCCATGAAGCTTATGAAGAATCTTTAGAAGCATCAGGTATTAATCTCAAAGATTTTTTTACTAATCCATCTGTAGCTTTCCCCATTGTTCATGCTAGTGTCGATTTTTTGCGCCCTATGTTTGGCGGTGACAAGTTGCTGATTAGTTTAATTCCGCAAAAAATAGGTGTTGATAAGTTTGAAATTACTTATGAAATTACTGTGGCTGAGGTAGTAGTTGTTAAGGCTATTACTAGGCACGTTTGTATTGATGGAAGTAGTAGAAGTAAGCAGGAATTACCTGATGAGATTATTCAGTGGTTGGAGACGAACCGCAGAGACGCAGAGGATGCAGAGAGAAGAAGGTCGAGAGAGATTATGTGATGGAATTTTGGAGGAATTCTGTGGCTATTTGTTGTAATTGTTGACGGTTAATTTTACCTTGGGAGTTGCGGGGTAAGCTTTGCTGGGGAATCCAATATTTAGGGATTTTAAATTTGCTGAGTTTGTCTTTGAGTAGAGTTTGGATTTTTAAGGCAGAGGTATCTGATCTTTTGGGAATGTAAATTGCTATTAAAGCTTCTCCCCAGTGTTTATCGGGAATACCGATGACACAAATATCGGCAACCATTTGAGTGGCTTGTATAGCTGATTCAATCTCTGCTGGATAAATATTTTCTCCACCTGTAATAATTTTGTCGCTGTTACGTCCGACAATATTTAAATGTCCTTGTTCGTCTAAAAAGCCTAAATCATCTACTTGGAAATCAGTTTGATTTTCTCTGGTTATTGGATAGTAACCAAGAGATAAAGATTCAGCATGAATGGTAATATTTCCTATTTGATTGGGATTTAAAATCTTGCCTTGCTGATTGCGAATAGTTACTTTGGCATGGGGAAGAATTTGACCACTGCTAATTTTACCGCACAGAAAATCATCTGGTTTGAGGGTGGCGATTTGAGAGGCGGTTTCTGTCATGCCATAAGTAGGTGCTAACCGGATGCAGTGAAATCTGGCTTTTTCTAGTAGTTCGTTCCATGCTGGCGCACCTCCCAAAAGTACAGTATTAAATTGGGATAGCCATTCAGTTAATTCTGGATTTTGCAGGAGGCGTTGTAATTGAGTTGGTACTAAAGATATGAAAAATTCTGATTGTTTAATATTGAATATTTGACTGTATTCTACAGCTTTAAATGGTTGAATAGCTAGTTTACCTCCGGTGGCGAAAGAGCGCATAAATTGCATTAAACCGCTAACATGATATAGCGGTAACACGCAAAATGAATTGACTTGTTTTATTTGAAAGTATTCTGTAAATCCTTGTACTGATGCTGTGAGAGTTTCCCAGGTATGGATGGCAAATTTAATCTGCCCCGATGAACCACCTGTGGGAATCATAATCAGTGGGCATGGGGCATTGGGAATTGGGCATTGGGAATTATCGTTATTTCTTATTTCCCATTGCCTATTCCCTATTCCCAAGATAATATTTGGCTGTACTAAATCAAAGGCTTGTTGCCATTCTTGTGTTCCCCAATCGGGGTTACAAAGAAAAACTGGACAATTAGCTGCACAAGCAGCAATAAAACTTGCTAGAAACCTTAATGGTTCACGTTCAGCTAAGATGATTTTTGGTGGTGTTCCACACGCTGATATTTGTGTTAATTTTAAATATAATTCTTCAAATATTTGATTAAATTGGCGGCTGTTATAACCGATAAGCCAGTCATCTTGAGCCAGAAGATTAAGACAGTCTAAAGGTCGTTCCATAAACTTTGAAACCACGTTTCTTCTTGTTCAAAAAAATGGTCGATGCCAAAACCAATTGCCCTATTGTTTCGGGATAATTCGGCTGCTAGCTGGAGTGCTGCTTGTCTTGCGATCGCAGTTTCAAATACTGAAGAAAATACAGTATCAATTTGATGCTGTTGACAAAACTTTCTCAGACGAGATGGTGATCCAACTATTCCAGGCTTGATCACAAAAATCCCTCGCCAACCTTGTTGATAACAGGCGGTGAGTTGCCCAAGTGTGGCGACAGATTCATCTAAAGCGATCGCAGTTTTATAACTCATACTCAATTCCAACATTTGCTGAAATTGCTCAACAGGTAGCGGTTGTTCGATAAATTCAATTTCTAGGGGTAGTTCTGGATTTGCCTTAAAATTGTCGCAAGTTCGCAGCCATAAGTTTGCTTCGTCATAGCTGAGTCCACCGTTAGCATCTAATCGCAGTTTGGTAAAGGCTGGTAAGGTTTGTATCAGTGACTCAAAAATTTCTAGTTCATCAGCGATCGCATACACACCAATTTTCCACTTAAACGTGTGATATCCCTGCTCCCACAACGTTTCCCATTGATTTAAAGCCGCTTCACCTGCTGGTAATAAGGCACTGTAGAAGAGTGAATTAGGAGTTAGGAGTGAGAAGTTAGGAGTTATGATATTTGCCTCACTCTCCCACTCTTGCGCTGACTCAAAGCCAAATTGACAAGCAGGTAACTCATCTGGGATGGAGAAAATTATCTCGTCTGTAATTTCTTCTGGGAGTTGGCGACAAAAGTCTAAGGCTTGTTCTAGGGTTTCGGAACCAAACCAACTAATAGGGGCAATTTCTCCCCACCCGACTTTACCTGATTCATCGGTAAGGTGAAGAATAATACCTTCACGAATATCCCACTTACCATGATTGGTAGTCAGCGATCGCACAAATCTTCGCCGATAGGGACGAAATTGAAATTTGTAAGTCATTAGTCAAGATTTATTAGTGATTCTTCCAATTTTCAATTCCCAATTCCCAATCCCTAATCCCCTAAACCATAAATCCCAAACCGAACAGCAAGCAAGCCCAGAAATGCACGGCTACGGCAATGAATTTACAGTTACTAACTTTGTCAGGCTGGTTGTGATTTTTTTGGACGTGGCGGCATAATTTGAAGGCGAAAGGTAAACTTACCCAACTTAGTAACGTCCAAATTGGAGAAATCCCCCACAGTACAAACAGCAAGGTGAGGGGATAAATGCTACCAGTGAACCAAGCTAGGAGTTGCGCCCCTTTTTGGGTTCCTAGACGGACGATAGGCGATCGCTTACCTGCGGCTATGTCATCCTTAACTTGGTGGAAGTGTGAGCAAAACAAGACTAAGGTTGTGGCAATCCCGACAATCACTGAGGCTGCTAAACTTGTGATTGACCAAGTTTGGGTTTGGCTGTAGTAGGCTGCCTCCACTGCTAAGGGGCCAAAGGCAAAAAAGCAAAGAATCTCGCCTAAACCCTGATATCCTAAGCGAAAGGGAGGCCCTTGGTACATATAGCCCAATCCGCAGCATAGTAAAATTATGCCGATAACAGTTAGGTCTTGTTGCCAAAAGGCGATCGCTAGTATGCCCAGCAATCCTAAACCTAAACACAAATTTCCTAACCAAAATACTAATAGTTTATCGCCTGTTAAATTAACCAGAGAATGGTGCTTGTTTTGATCAATACCTGTTTCTGAATCAAAGACATCATTACTGATATTTTCCCAGGCAAGAATTAAAATTGCAGCAGCTATAAAAGTAGAAAATACTGTACCATTGAACATTTTAGTTTCTGCAAATGCTACTGCTGTTCCTACCCAAATGGGCATAATGGCAACGCTATACATTGGCGGTTTAATCGCTGCCATCCATAACTTAGTGTTGGGATATAAAATCTGCTTGGTAGTCATCAGTTGTAATTAATTAAATTGCCGGAATATTACTCACTCTTGAGATTTTATGATTTAAAGAGATGCTAGATATACATGAGCTAAAAACAACTGTCACTTTGACTGTAGCTTGTTCACATCGCGTTGTTAACACTCTGCCCTCACCTTGGCAGTCTAAGGCTGGAACTATCTTGTCCGGGTCTAGGAACACCACAAACAAGGTAAACTCTACGCTGGTGAAATAGCAACTTAATATGTTACCTGTAGAAATACGACCACGATTTATTACACTTTAGGAAGTTAACTTAAAAAAAATTTACTATAGATCCATGACAGTTTCACCATGTCGTAGCAACCTCTTTGTAGAGGACAAAGATTTATATCAATTTTTGGTAGCGGTGCAAGAAAAGTGCGTCAAAAATAATTGCAGGCAAATTGTCAGTATTTCTCAGGAGATCGATTTAGTTGACCCTTTACTTGTATTAGATAAACTTACACAAGCAAATGAAATAAATTTTTACTTTGAGGACAAAAGTAAAGGAGAAGCGATCGCAGCAATTGATGCTGTGGCAAAGTTACAAATTGATGGTGCAGATCGTTTTACTCAAGCTGAACATTTTATCAAATCTTGTCTAAAAAATATAATTAATTTTGGTAACATTAGCCAAGGTTTTTCTGGGCCTCACTTTTTTTGTTATTTCAGCTTTTTTGATAAAAATGCCCAAGTAGATTATCCATTTCCATCTGCTACCATCTTTCTTCCACGCTGGCAAGTAGCTGTTAAAAATCAGCGTTGCATATTAGTAACAAATATAACTATCAATAAAAGTGTAAATATTCAAAGATTATTAGAGAATGTGCAAAATAAAATTGATTTTGTCCAATCTTTAGAATATTACTCTCCTAATATTAATTCTTTTTCAGCAAAGTTATACAAGAAATCCGTCACAAATGCTGCCCAATTTAAACGTTCAGTAACATCTGTTTTGGAAAAAATTCGGTCTAGTCATTTAAGCAAGATTGTCTTAGCAGATATATTAGACGTAAAATCAAGCAATCAGTTTGACTTAGTTCAATCCTTAAATAATCTTAGGCAAATACATCCTAATTGTTATATTTTTTCTACAAGTAATGGCAAAGGACAAAACTTTATTGGGGCAAGTCCAGAAAGATTAATTAGTATTAATAATCAACAGTTAATAACTGATGCTTTGGCTGGTTCTGCACCGCGAGGTAAAACCCCTGCTGAAGATGCAGCTAATGCCAATCGCTTACTCAATAGTGAAAAAGAAAAGCATGAACATTCGCTGGTACTGGATTTCATTACACAACGCCTATGCCAGCTAGGTTTATTGCCCCAAATATTAGCACCCCGTCTCCGACAATTATCGAATATCCAGCATTTATGGACACCAATAAGTGCTATGGTTCCCGCTAACATTCATCCATTAAAGATTGTCGCTCAGTTGCATCCTACACCAGCGGTTGCTGGTGCAGCACGAGATGTTGCTTGTGCTGAAATTCGTCGTTATGAAAGCTTTGAGAGGGGTTTGTATGCTGCGCCTCTGGGTTGGATAGATTCTCAGGGAAACTGCGAATTTATTGTGGGGATTCGTTCAGCCTTGATTGATGGCGATCGCGCAAGATTGTACGCTGGTGCTGGTATCGTTGCGGGATCTGATCCTGACAAAGAGTTTGCAGAGGTGCAGCTTAAACTTCAGGCGTTACTGAAAGGGTTAGTTTAAAGAGACTTCCAAATTAAAAAACATCCAAAGATTTCTCTGCATGAAAGCATATCTTTTAGTTCCAGTATCGTAGATGCTTTATGAAAATTGAAGTGGTAAAAGCTACTCAACAACAGAAGTCAGTGCTGGGTAATTTAATGGAACTATACCAGTATGATTTAAGTGAGATAGAAGCTAAAGATGTAGATGCCTGCGGCTTATTTGGCTATCGATATCTTGATTACTATTGGACAGAACCTGAACGACACCCATTTCTAGTTAAAGTTGATGAGAAAGTGGCAGGGTTTGTACTTATTAATCAGCACACCTACCTTTATCAAGATAAGGATGCTATGTCTATTGCTGAGTTCTTTATCCTCAAGAGGTATCGAAGTCAGGATATTGGTAAACAAGTAGCTACTCACATTTTCGACCAGTTTCCTGGCAATTGGGAGGTACGGCAGACTGCTTTGAACTTAGGCGCACAAGCTTTTTGGAGCAAGGTAATTAGTCAATACACTAATGGAGCTTTTAAAGAGGTTTTCTTAAATGATGAGCAATGGCATGGCCCAATTAAAACTTTTGACAACTCAGATAAACTATTAACATAAAAAATACACCGGAGAAATCGGTGTATTTCTAGCGTTACTAGAGCATATACTTTTGATGATATCTTACACTAAATCTTGATGAGTAAAAGCTTTAGCATTGGCCCCAGCGTAAGTAGCTACAATATGACCATCGCCAGTCATTTGATATTTGTATGTGATTAATCCTTCTAAACCAACGGGGCCACGGGGAGGCATTTGTTGCGTACTAATCCCTACTTCTGCACCGAAACCATAGCGGAAACCATCAGCAAATCTGGTAGAACAATTGTGGAATATATTGGCTGAATTTACCAATCCAAAGAAAGTTTCCACAGATGTTGAATCTTCAGTAATAATCGCGTCAGTATGACGAGAACCATATTCGTTAATATGTGCGATCGCACCTTCTAAGGAATCTACAATTTTAATTGACAAAATAAAATCGCTGTATTCTGTTTCCCAATCTATTTCTGTTGCAGCGACGATATTAGGCAAAAGATCCAAGGTGCGTTTATCACCTCTTAATTCTACATGACGTTCTTGCAAAGCCTCAGCAACTTGGGGTAAAAACTCTGTAGCAATTGATTGATGAACTAGCAAGGTTTCAATTGCATTACAAACAGCAGGATATTGAGCTTTGGCATCAACGGTAATCGGAACTGCTTTAGAAATATCAGCCGCTTTATCTATATAAAGATGACAAATCCCGTCGGCGTGACCTAATACAGGAATCCGTGTATTTTCTTGCACGAACCGGACAAAGGAATTAGAACCTCTAGGAATGATTAAATCTACATATTTATCTAATTTCAAAAGTTCTAAAGTTTCTTCTCTAGTTGTCAGCAACTGTACCGCATCAGGGTTAACAGCAGTTTGAGATAATCCTTGCTTAATTGCCTTAACTATCGCTTCGCAAGAACGTACCGCTTCCTTTCCACATTTGAGGATTACACCATTTCCCGATTTGATTGCTAAGGAGACAATTTGAATCGCCGCCTCTGGACGTGCTTCAAAAATAATCCCCAAAACGCCTAAAGGACAAGTAACCCGCTTAAGAATTAAGCCAGTATCAAGTTCGCGGTGAATCTGTACTTTACCAACTGGATCAGCTAACTTACCTACATCTCTTACTCCAGCGATCGCGTCTCTTAATTTATGTTCATCCAACTGTAAGCGTTTATAAAGTGGTTTAGGAATTCCTTCGGAACTAGCAGCTTCACAATCAGCAATATTTGCTTGTAAAATTTCATCTCTAGCTGATTCTAAAGCTTCTGCGATCGCAACAAGTGCTTGATTTTTTTCCTCAGTAGAGAGAATCGCCAACTTACTTGCAGCTTGGCGAGTTTGACCTGCGATCGCAATTAGGGGAGTAGCAATGTTAAAAATAGTCATAGCACAAATCTTTACCTTTTCTTCATCTTATCAATGTGAGTTCACCATTGCTTATCGTCTTCCCCCAATCGGGTGAACCATCTGGGTAATCAATAATTACTCTGATCGGGTGAAGCAAGACTTGGTTCAAAAAATTTATTCTGTGATTATAGAACACAGGGAAAGCGAAGGTAATAACTTCACCACTATCTAAATATTTCAAGTATTATTACAGGCTTTATTTGGAAATTTAAAAATGATTTATGCGTACCAGGGGCTAGAGAGACATCGTAATTTATGTTTTTCTAGCCTTTTTACTTAAATAAATAATTTATACCGCCATTATTTAAATTTTTACGAAATTGCAGTGACGATCGCTGGATCTATTGAGTATTGATAGATCAAATACCACTCCTTTGCTAGGGAGATCCTATGTCATTGCAATCTGGATTAAACGCCTTAAAACAAAAACGTTATCAAGAAGCGGTTGAATTACTAGAACAATTCTGCCGCGATTGTGTTGAGCAAGATTCCTCAGATTATCTTTCAGCACAGATGTGGCTGATGAAAGCCTATCAAGCCATAGGCGAAATCGAAAAAGCCAAGATGCTGTGTCAAAAGTTAATGATGAGTGAAAACCCACAGGCTCGCAGTTGGGCAGAACAAGCTAGTCAAACCTTCCGCCAAACCTCAGCAACCAAATCTAACGCCGGACAAAAAGCTGGTCGCGCCACTACTAGTGGAATGAAATTAGCGATGGGCGGTGTGGGTGGTAGTTTAGTGTTAGCTTCTGGTGTCACCATGACCTTATTATTTGGCATGGTCTTGGCTTTAGGTTTAAGTTTAGTATTTATTTTGGGTAGTAACGATCCACTCCAAGGGTTAGCGATCGCTATTGGTTTTACCCTAGTTTTTAATATTGCTGCCTTTTTCCTGTCTCCCTTTCTCATGGACTTAACCCAGAGATGGCTTTACCAAACTCGCTGGGTAGAGTTAGCAGAAGTTGAAGCCCTCAGTCCAGAGACAGCTAAAGTTATTCGCCAAGTCTGTCAGCAGAAAAACCTGAAAACCCCACGACTAGGAATCATTAACGATCAAAACCCTACGGCTTTTACTTATGGTTCGTTACCTAACAGCGCCCGTTTAGTCGTCAGTCAGGGACTTTTCACTTATCTTGATGACGATGAAATTGCTACCGTTTACGCCCACGAATTAGGGCATATCGTTCACTGGGATTTCGCAGTGATGACTGTAGCTTCTACCTTGGTGCAAATTTGCTACCTGATTTACAGCACAGCCAGAAGATTTGGGCGTGGTGGCGATAGCAAAATTAAAGATGCTATGCAAACTGCTGGTTTAGTTGCCTACGTATTTTATATCATTGGTACTTATCTACTGCTGTACCTTTCTCGGACACGTGAATACTTTGCTGACCACTTTGCAGCCGAAAGTACAGGTAATCCCAATGGATTATCTCGCGCTTTGGTGAAGATTGCCTATGGGATATTAGAAGAAGGTTCGCGGACACAAGAACCCAGTCGTTTAATTGAAGGAACTCGCGCCTTGGGTATCTATGACCATAAAGCCGCCGCTTCCACAGGAACCGCCTACCGCATTGCATCCGATACCCAAAAAATTGGTCGTGTCTTTCTGTGGGATATGTTTAACCCTTGGGGTTGGTGGATGGAATTAAATTCAACTCACCCATTGACAGGTAAACGAGTTCGTGCATTAAGCACCTATGCCGAACAATTGGGTTTACCGACTGAGTTTGATATGGGGCGAGTTATTGGAGAAGGTAAAACTCTGAGTAAGAGTAGGCTTTACGGCAACTTATTTTTAGACGTTGTGCTGTATGGTGCTGAAACTATAGGTTTCTTTGTTGGCTTAGTAATGGGTGTGATTCTGTGGTCAAGTTCCCCAAATACAGGTTTAGCAATTGGTGCGCCATTTCTTGGTTTAGGGATGGGAATTTTGGTTAAAGCCTTGGTGATGTTCCCCGACTACAAACAAGCGCCAGAAACTGACATTCTCACCCTGATGTCAGACCCTTACGCCAGTCCATTGCGTGGACAACCAGCAAAACTTGAAGGTCTACTAATTGGTCGTGGCGACGCTGGTTATAAGTTTGGTTCCGATTTAAAAATTCAGGATCGTAGTGGGATGCTTTATCTCCACTACGCCTCACGCTTTGGCCCCATCGGCAATTTCCTGTTTGGGATGAAGAGAGTCCAAAGCTTGATTGGTGAACAAGTTGGGGCTGTGGGTTGGTTCCGTCGAGGCGTTGCACCTTGGATGGATTTGATTCAACTCCAAAGTGAAAATGGCACTATTGTCAACAGTTACCATCGCTTCTGGTCATTCATCCTTGGCGGTGGATCAATTATCCTGGGAGTGGTCTTGATTATGTTATTGAACAGCTAGTCTGCTGTCAAAGCATTTTTCAGTCCATCCAAGCTGTGACATCTCCTACACTTTCCTTCTCTGCGAGACGCTACGCGAACGGGTAAGTGTAGGCTTCTGTGCAACTCCTCTATGAGGGCATTAACTGAGCTTTAAGACTGGGCGCTATTGTTTTCAACTCTCATGAATGAGCCTTTGGTGATGAATTTACCAACGAGATTATCAAGCTTGATAACCTTAGTTGAATCCTGTTGTAGGATCTCAAAGTTACAAACGATGCTGCTGTAGTCTAGTGTGGCATTACCAGGGCTAGAGTTGAAAATGCCGCCACCATGGCCAGGCTCGTAACTACCAGAGATGAGTTCAATTCCAAAGGCTTTATTGTGTTTGATAGTGCTATTGCCCACTGTTAGGGTGGCATCATTATAGATGCCACCGCCAAGATGTGCCTGATTGCCGCTAATGGTGCTATAACTTACGGCAAGGATGCCAAAATTGTAGCCGTCTCCCGGAGTAGAATTAGAATTATAGATGCCGCCGCCTTCATCGTTGGCATAGTTATTACGGATGGTGCTTTTACTCACGGATAGGCTGCCTGCGTTATAGATGCCGCCTCCAGTAGATGCATTATTGTCATTGATGGTACTATTTTCCACCGTAACGCTGCCATATATTAGTCCATCTGGGCCACGGTAACCAAAGATGATCTCGCCTGCGTTATAGATGCCGCCGCCGTTATTTGTTGCCGAGTTATCATTAATGGTGCTGTTACTAACAGTTATAGTGCCTTCGCTGTAAACCCCGCCGCCGTTGTTTGTCGCTGAGTTGCCAGTGATGGTGCTGCTACTCACAGTTATAGTGCCACCGATTGTAGTGCCACCGATTGTAGTGCCACCGATTGCAGTGCCGCCAATATAGATACCACCGCCGGATTCCGCAGTGTTGCCAGTAATGGTGCTGTTACTCACGGTTATAATGCCATTACCCTCGTTAAGACTGATACCCTCATAGACACCACCGCCATCATAGATACCGCCGCCGTATTCCGCAGTGTTGCCAGTGATGCTGCTTTCATCCACTGTGAGAGTAACACTACTGTAGATGCCGCCGCCGTTGCTGGCGTGATTGCCAGTAATGGTGCTGTTACTCACGGTTATAGCGCCTTCATAGATACCATAGATACCGCCACCGTATTCCGCAGTGTTGCCAGTGATGCTGCTTTTATCCACTGATAGAATGCCAGAGCTGAAGATGCCGCCGCCACCGTAATAGCTGGATCGGAAGTTGACACTATTACCCTTGATGAGGCTGTTACTCACATTTATGGTGCCAAATTCGGAACCATAAATGCCGCCACCGTCGTATTCCGCAGTGTTGCCCCTGATGGTGCTGTTACTCACAGTAACAATACCGATATTGGGGCTGCCGTCTTCCTTAAAGATATAGTTGAAGATACCGCCGCCCTGGTTGGCGTTGTTATCAGCGATGGTGCTTTTATTCACCGATAGGGTACCAGAATTGAAGATGCCGCCACCATTGTTCGTTGCCGAGTTGCCAGTAATGGTGCTGTTGCTTACCGATAGGGTGCCAGAGTTGAAGATACCACTGCCGTATTCCGCAGTGTTGCCAGTGATAGTAGTGTTGCTCAAGTCAAAGATGCCTTCATTAGATATAGCACCGCCTCCTCCAGCTTTTTTGTAGCTATTGGTAATATTCAGCCCGCTGATTGCAGCTGTTACACCATTGCCAATGTCAAAAACACGAGAAGCACTATCGCTACTAATAGTTAGTAAGTCTGGATTTGTACCTTGAATAGTCAGGTCATCTGTGATACTCAGACTACTACCACTCAAACTGATGGTATGAGCGAGTCCATCATTAAACAGCCCACCAAAATTAATGATGTCTTTTCCTGCTAAGGCATTAGCATCTAGAATTGCTTGCCGCAGTGAACCTGTATCACTGTTCTTGGCGTTAGTAACGGTAAATATAGACACTGAGGTTACTCCAATGTTTTCGGCGGTGTAAAATATTACGACTCTGAATCGTTTTATACCAGATTTTTACGGAATTTGGAAAACCTTTCTCATAGAAGAAGAGAAATTTTGAATTTTCTGCTTCTGCTATCGGGAAGGGGGTTAGATTTTTCGTGGGCTTTTGCAGATGACCTAAATAGTTAGGTAGTCGCCTGTGCCTGAACTGCTAAAATCATCGGCGTCGGTGTTAGTACCCATTGGCACTCAAGTCTTTTGCTTTCAAATGCCAACACAAAAAACATCTCAGTATATGGCTGAAACCTAAATTTTTTCTTGCAGTTGTTTTAAGTAAGAAGTGCAAAATTATACGCTTCGGAAATTTTAAAACATTCTTTAAGAGTGTTAATAAAGAAAAATAATCTATTATTCGACACTTGAAAATAGGAAACATCCAAATAACCTGATAATAGTTAAATACCGAAAATTTGTTTGTATGTCTATATTCCAATAAAGATTTTTGCAGAATCTTTATGTTATGGCTAATAAATCTAAGTAGATCGGCGTAAATAATTAAAGGGTTACAATGATAATTTTAGTGCTAAAATCAGGGCTAAATTCTTACCTACAAGCTAATTTCAAGATATTTTATATTACTTAATATAGTTTGATTTATTCTCGCTTACTTACTTACTATACAAGCCCTGAGCTTGATGTATTCTTTATATTTTGCTGTATCTCGTTTGCGTAATAACCCGCAGCTTGGCTGATTAGATAATGCTCCAATTGCTTAATTACAAGTAATATCTCTAAGCTCTAAACGTAAGCAATAAGTAGTATATGGGGTTAATTTTGTCATAAGCCCCTGCTTGTTGGAAGAAGAGCCTAGTACCGCAAGACGGAAGTCAAATGTCGAAAGTACTATAGGATAAGTTCTTTGAGGATTTTTAATCGTTGCTCTATTTATGCCGTAACGTACTAGACTGAGCCATCGTTTCTCTGTAAATTTCCATTTTTGGGTGGCTGATTATCTGGGAAATCAAATTGGTCAGGAAAATTGGTAAAACCTGCGATTACTTCCCAATCAGACTCAAGCGTTAGTGCTTTACAAATTTCTTTAAACTTGTCAACTTTAATTTCCTGTCCTTGAAAAAATTTTTGAATAGTACTGCGACCGACTACACCTGCTAAGTAATTAGCAAAACTTAATTGTGTTCCATGCAATCTTTTGAGAGCTTTCTCAGCTTGTTCTAAACCTTTGGGAGTGGCTTTGAGCGTTTGTCTCTTCTTGCTCATGCGTTGCAGTTGGAGTGGCAGCTAACAAAGTGAAGGTAACTGATCATGATTTTCGGAAAATGGTGTTAAAAGTTAGAAATTGTCAATTTTGCATACTTTTTTTACTCTTACTCCGGTATCGTTTGTCTAAAGTTTGCACCAGTCAAGTTTTGATTGGAGAAATCCTCGGGTATGGCTGGGCTGATGAAAATGAGGCTTTATGTTAGATACAGCTTGATTATGAGATTTTACGGAATGTAGTACAATATTTTTTTAGAAGTGAGTAAATAACTGGCTATAGCAGAATTTCAATACTGCATCATCAATGGTTCTCCTGGTAACCAGTTTCGGGAAAAAGTAGCACCTTAAGCGCTACTGATGTATTTACTTTATTAACCTGAGTTTGGGATAAGCTGAAACCCTCATTAGACAGCAAGAGTACCAGGACAACAGGTCAAGATTGACCCAACCCAGTTGCTGATAAACAATGAGTGGGTAATTGGAATTGGGTGGTAAAAGTCCCAACATCGTCTTTGCTGATGCTGACATGGATGCTGCGATCGCAAGTTCTCACGGTGCCATATTCTTTAACCAAGGGCAGTGCTGCTGCGCCCCTCGGTAGATTTAAGCAATCTGGTACTGGTCGAGAACTAGGGAAATATGGCTTGCAGCAATATACCGAAGTTAAGACGGTTACCATCAAATTGTAGTTATAAAAAGACCTCGGGAAAACCACTCTTTTTAAAGATGGGATGAAAAACGCCCCGACGCCGTTGACGGTTGACTGTTAACCGTCAACCGTCAACGTGAAATCCCATCCCCTTTTAGGAGTGGATGAGCTTAATTACTCATCAACTTTCTTTGGCAAGTTGGGCTTTTGCCTGTTGCCATAACTTTTCTAACTCATCTAGACTGTAATCAGAGAGGGGGCGGTCAACAACTGCCTCCATTTTTTCTAATCGCTGGACAAATCGCTGATTTGTGCCTTGCAAAGCAGCACTAGGGTCAAGATTATGCCAACGGGCTAGCTGAATAACTGCAAACAGTAAATCGCCTAATTCTGCTTCTTGCCGTTCTGGTGTTTCCTCAGCTAAAGCCTGTTGAAACTCCCCCAATTCTTCATGAAACTTATCCCAAACGCCCTGAATATTTTCCCATTCAAACCCGATAGCCGCAGCCTTTTGAGAAATTTTCATCGCCGCCGTCAGTGGGGGAAGAGTGCGCCCATAACGACCGAGTTTAGCACTAAGTTTTTGCGCCTCTGGAGATGCTTCGCCTTTTTCCGCAGCTTTGATTTGTTCCCAATTTTGCCGCACCTCATCCACACTTGTCACTGAAACATCACCAAAAACATGGGGATGACGGCGAATCAACTTTTGGGAAATCCCCTGAGTTATTTCTTTTAAGGAAAATTGTCCAGATTCGCTAGCAATTTGGGCTTGCAATACCACCTGTAATAATAAATCGCCTAACTCTTCTGCGATCGCACTTTTATCGCCACTCTTAATTGCATCCACCACCTCATAAGCTTCCTCGATCACATAAGGCGTCAGCGTTTCAGGAGTTTGGGCCAAATCCCACGGACAACCACCATCAGGCGATCGCAATTTTGCCACTACCTCAATCAATTCCTGCAACGCCGCCAAACTCTCATTTTGATTTTCCATATCTCTGCGCTTCCCTCAGCGTCCCTTTACGTTTAAAAAATTATTTTTTCAATTTTGGCCGACGACTGCGACTTGTAACTTTACGCTTCTTAATTTTGGCATTAGGAAGCAACCCCCGAACCCCCTGTTTTTGAAAGCGCTTGTATGCCGAACCGCTCCAATCGCTGAGAGAATGACTCATTGCACCGAGTTCCAACCCCAAAAACAGAGCAATATATTCAGTATCGTATTGCACGAGCGATCGCCCCACAGTTTGTCCCAAATCCTGCCAAGTAAAGCTCAGATTCCATAACCTTTGGGCGATCGCCAAAACCAAAATTGCCACAATAGCTAGCAAACACCCCAGATAAAGTATCCGCAGAATCGTGCCAATAATCGGCCCGTGAGATAGAAAAGAACGATGTCGCAGACTTTTTTGATAAGGTAGCCAAATCCAGCGCAAGAAACCCCAGCGTTGAAATTGCACAGAGTAAATATCTAAATCGGGGCCAAACATCAGCCCACCAAAGAGAAACCCGCCTGCAACCAACAAAGTTGCATTGCTACTGCGAGTCTGCCACAAAGTAACACCCGCCACGAACGGCAGAGCATACATAGTAATGCGATCGTGCGTTCGGCCAGAGGGCATTTTAAATCCTTCCTCTCTGAGTAACTGAATACTGAGTCAGTATAAGAGAAAAAAAGAATTTCTTAAAACTACTAGCGCAATGCGAAATCTTTTGCTATATTAATTAAGGATTAGTCAAACGGGCGGTTAGCTCAGTTGGTAGAGCGCCTGCCTTACAAGCAGGATGTCATCAGTTCGAGTCTGGTACTGCCCATTAATTCAATTAAGGCTAGAAACAACTTATATGTAGTTTCTAGTCTTTTTTAAATGGATTTGCAATATTTAATTGACCAACTACTACTAACCCATCTTCCATATCTTCAGAATAGAGAATATTTGCTCTTGCGGATAGGGCATAAGAAATAATTAGACTCTCCTAAAACAATTAATCAGTAGTTAATACTGAAGCAAGAAGGTCAGGACAAGACAGATGCGGGCAATGTCCACAAGGTAGCTCAATGGCATCGACTCCTAAGCGCTTGCGTGCAGCGTAGCGTGACCATGTAGGAGACAATATTCGGTCATCGGTACAAACAATATATTTACGTTCAACATTTGGCAAAACTTTTAGAGGATTCGTTTCAA
This sequence comes from Nostoc sp. FACHB-888, assembly GCF_014696655.1. Classification (NCBI taxonomy): domain Bacteria; kingdom Bacillati; phylum Cyanobacteriota; class Cyanophyceae; order Nostocales; family Nostocaceae; genus Nostoc; species Nostoc sp. FACHB-888. The sequence continues at coordinate 82,829 of NZ_JACJQM010000023.1, forward strand.
AAATATATGCCATAGATTGTTGCGAACGACTTTTCGAGATTGCCCACTGTGCTACATCTGGTTGACAATCATGATAGAAAAAATCTCTTAATACTGCTTCGTCTGAATAATCTTTGCCTACGGAAGCTGGTTCAAACATATCAGGTTCATCGTGGAACTGTTCGAGTTGACTTGGCTCTTTTGGCTGGTAATTGAATGATTTAAGGGTATCAGCATCAAGACGATGAGAAAATTGATCGAGTGTACTGATTCCGGGATAAGGTATCAGCGCAGCCACAAATACTAGTTGACGGACTTTTACCACTTCTGCAACCAGGGGAATTATAGTACCAGCCATTGAGTGACCGACTATGACAATATCATCATCAGTTTTCGGCAGCGCTTGAATTACTGCATCTGCAAGTTGGGACAAAGTAGCAGATGGATTTTCAATTGGCAAATCCATTGCTATGCTTTTGTGACCCTGTGCTTCTAAATAGGGAATTAGTAAATCCCAACACCAAGTAGCCTGGAAAGCACCGTGAACTAGACAATATAGACTCATATAGCAATCCTAAATCATTTGTGGAAATTATATATCTCTTTCTTCTTTCTTCCCTTTGCGCCCAAAGCCAGTACTTTGCGGTAGCCTGCGGCAAGCCGCTTTGCGTCTACGTTTTCAAATTTTATATTTTCACGAATCAAATAGGACTGCTATATGATTCCTATACACATTGACCCAGACCGCCGATAATATCTTCTTTTTTCGCTTCAAAAATAAACATTGCTGGTGCAGAAATAAATAATTGCTCTTGGGAATTGCTGATGATGTAATCGCAAAAACCTTGCAAGCCTTGAGTTGCATCAACATTAAATTCATTTCCAGAGAACAGGGAGATTTTATTATTTAATAATCGTCTGACCTCTGCCAGGATTGGTGCAATTAAAAACTCTGACCTTGCTTTTTCGGTTGAAATTGCAGTTGCTAAAGGAATGTAATCTATTAAAATCGTTCTGAGTGTTTCTGATGGTGTAACAGGTTTTGTATCAACAAATAAATTCCGAGTTTCATCGAGTGTTAAATCAAAACTCTTTTTCACTTTGGCGAGACTAAAATCGCTGTATGCCATTTACTTGTGTCCTGCCAAGATTTGTTCAGCACTCAAATCCAAGTGTGGAAAGGTCGAAGAGATGATGCGTTCTTGTCCTCGGAATGCAACTGCATCATAGAACCCTTCTACTAAGGTGCATATTGTTACCACCTCTTGAATGGAGTCAACAATCCAGTATTCAGGAATTCCGAGAACAGCATACTCAGAACGTTTACTGCGGTAGTCTGTGGATTGTGTAGATTCGCTGACTACTTCTACTACTAGTATGGGAGGTATTTCGTTGAGTTCAATTACAGCTTCTCGATTAGAAAGTGCTTCCCATTGCTGTGTTGGTAATACTACCACATCTGGAATTCGTGAGGTGTCCCAACGTCCAGAGCGTGGAGAACGCACTCCCACAGAAAACTTTTGTGCTGTCCAGTTCTTATCCATTTTGGCACTTTCGTAATCATTGGTTCGTTCTAAAAACTTCGAGATACCGCCGTGCTTGCCAGTGCCAAGACTCATCGGGATTAATTCTCCATCTACCAATTCATATTGGGTATCCGTGCGATCGCTATACTTGAGATACTCTGCAAAAGTCAGTTTTTTGGTGGTTACAGTCATAGCAAAATTGATGACTCAATACAGTTATTCTATGCAATAAGGGAGATGGGGATAAACAAAACTCCTAACTCAGCACGGGCTAAACCTTAGCTATCCACTAACAGCACTCCTAACACCCAATTCCCTAATTCTGTAACTTTTTAAGCTCTGCTTCTGTAAACGGATTCTTCCCCGCTCGTAAATCTTTCACCCAGCGCTGCCGTTGTGCTTTACTATCTTCATCTTCAGTCTGGGCAATGTATGCTTCAAAGTCCTCAATCGCTCCTTGGGTGTTGCCTGTCAGCGCCCTAGCCAAGCCACGACTATCACGAATGTTGCCATCTTCAGGTGCAAGGGCAACGGCTTGTTCACAGGCTAGTAACATATCAGCAGCTTGTTTTTGCAGACTCCCGTACCAGCATAGTGTGCTCCAATAACTTGTAGGAATTAAGACTTTTGGATCAAACTTGAGGGCTTCGGTATAAGCTGCTAGTGCTTCCTTGAACTTTTTCTCTCCTAAACGGCTGTTTCCTTCATCAACTGAGCGTTCAGCCTTGCCTTTGTTGACAAACTCTTTCGCTCTGGCTTGGAAATCAAACTTTAATTTATTATCCCACTGCTGTGCTTTGCCAAACTTTTCAACAGCGCCATTAATATCATCATTTCGCGCTAACTTCTCACCTTGGATGACTAACACTGTCGCCCCTTGCGCCAACCGCACTGGAGTTTGGCATGATTGCAACTCTTCTAACACTTCTGGATGGGCAATTAGATAATTATTCAGCAAGTTGCAACCACTGCGTAATAAATTATCGAAATCCAAATCCCATAAAATTATTGTTTTGTCAGCACTTGCAGAAGCTAACTGTTGTCCATTGGGGCTGTAGGCGACGCTATAGACCACACTGCTATGACCTTCTAAAGTATTCACCTCGATCGCACGGTTTTCTTTCTTCTCCTTTGATTTTAAGTAAACTGCTTGCTGTAAAGTTGCTACAGTTTGTATTCGGGTATTGCTTCTTTCTAGTGCCGAAGGTGTAAGTTTGAGTTTGTTACTTGCTTTTAAGGCTGCGATTAAAGCATCTGGATGTTGTCCAGATGCCAAAAACGCTTCTGAAGAATTATTAATAGCGTTAATTTCATTAATATCGGCTTGCTTTCTTTGCTCATTTGCCTCATTTGCCGATCGCCATGATAACCCTGCCAACCCAGCTAATACTAATCCTGCGGCTACAGAACCAAAAAGGGCGCGTTTGAGAAAGTTATTCAGTTTCGCGTCACTCAGTTTTCTTTGTTCTCGTTCCTTTTCCAGTTCCGCCATTACCTGCTTTAACTTCGGTTCTTGTTGCTGGCGGATAAAGGCGGCGATATAGTCATGTACCAGTTGATAACGGTCAGCCGGGTTTTCTGGTAGCAAAACCACCAAGCCAGATTGGACAAAAATCTCTAACACTAAATCTAATTTACTGATTTCAGAAGCTTGTTCCGCCCTAGTTTCTGATCCCCCCGCCTGTGGCGACCCCCTTAAAAAGGGGGTTGAAAGAATAAAGCCCCCCTTTTTAAGGGGGGTTGGGGGGATCTCCGAGAAATACGGCATCAAATCGCGTTCCAACTCAGCGCGAGTCTTGAGAGGGCGAGTTCCTTTTTCATCGGTCAGCAAATACAGTAATATGTCTGCTGCTTGCTGATTTTCTTCACCGCAATCATTAACAACTTCATCCAAATAACGCTTAACCAATTCGTCTTTAGTACCACCCTTGCGATATTCTGCCAGAGTTCTAATATTCTCCGTTTGCAGTTGCGCCCCCACAATCTGCAACTCAATGGGACGAACTTCACCCAATTCCCCGGCTAAATCTTGCAGCAGTTGTTGAACTAAAGCACATTCCAAGCGGAAACTAGTATTTTCAGTTAAACGCTGAATAATTGACTTTGTATCAGCACGCGAGAAATTCCCCAACTTGTAAAGCACATTATTACTGAGAATGTCATTGCCAATAATCTTGAGACTCGACAAATCATTGCACTCTAGCAAGTAATGGATGTAATCTACCCGCAGCGATAAAATAACTTTCACCGATAGAACATTCAGACACTCTCCCAGAAACTCAAAGAATTGCTTCCTTTGTGCAGGTTCGGTGTAAACAAAGAAAAATTCCTCAAATTGATCAAAAATTAGGACTGTGCGGAGGTTGTGCTGTTCGTTTTTGCGAAGTTGAGTGATTAGAGAGTTAGGAGTTAGGAGTGAGGAGTTAGGAGTTTGAGTGTTTGAGGTCGAAGTTCCGAGTTCAGAGGTCGGAGTTCCAAGTTCAAAGGTCGAACTTCCGAGTTCAGAGGTTGAGGTTCCGAGTTCAAAGGTCGAACTTCCGAGTTCAGAGGTTGAGGTTCCGAGTTCAGAGGTTGAAGTTCCGAGTTCAGAGGTTGAAGTTCCGAGTTCAGAGGTCGAAGTTCCGAGTTCAAAGGTCGAACGTCCGAGTTCAGAAGTCGAACTTCCGAGTTCAGAGGTCGAAACTTGAAGTTCTAACTCCCCCTCATCCCCTTCTCCCCTGCTCCCTGCCCCCTGCCCCCTACCCTCATCTTCCCCATTTCCCAAAAGCCTCCCCAACTCTTCCACCCAGTTGGTGTAAACGCGCATTACCACTGGCAAATAATCTTGAGTACCGATCGCTTTATTCTTCAAAGCTGGTATTAGTCCCGCATTTACCAGGGAACTTTTGCCTACACCCGATTGCCCATGAATTACTATCAACTTATAATCAGGGCGACCCATGCGTTCAATTAAACGTTCTACATCCAATAGGCGACCAGATGCAGCAATTTCTGGGGCAATGTTTCCTTGGGGAGAGTTTGAGCGTAATGTCTCTACAAATGCCTTTTTTGTTGCTTCTAACCTACCCGCACCAATAAAAGCCCGCAAGCCAAATTGCTGTTCAATAGAACGCTGTTGCTGTTTGATTTTGTATGCTTTGAGATATTCTTTCTGCTCAAAATAAAGCTGCTGCAAAAACCTGAGAATATCCAAGTAAAGCCTGACATCTTCTAGGGGATTACCTACATCTATAGCAGTTTCTAAGCTGAAAGTTGCCTGTTGAGTTTGACCTAAATGGTATTGAGAACGACCTAAAATAAACTGATATAAACTCAAATCTTTTGATTTTAAATCTCTTTCAGGAATATCAGATAAAATCCCTGATGTATTTGCTGATTCCAAATTGAGAATCGTAGAAAAAACCTTTAAGGCTTGCTGAACTAACTGATTTGCTTTCACCCAGCTTTTTTGAGCCAAAGCTACCTCAGCTAAAAAACCGTAATCTTTGGCTAACTCTCTTGGCTGGTTGTTGTTTTGATGGATTACTAAAGCTTGTTTAGAAAGACTTTGTAATGTTTCCCACTTTTGCAATTCTCGCAAGATATCACCAAATTTAACTACTGCATTAGCAATTAAATCTGGACTTCTAAACTGGCTAATAAAATTTATATACTCTTGAATATAATGCCAAGTCGCTTGCCAATCTGGATGATTGATATCTTGATGTTTAAAAGCTTTTAAATAATAACAAAAGCCAATCTCACCAAGGATTTTTGTCTGTCGTTCTAAATTATGATTTTGCTGCCAAAGTTCTAAAGCTTTGTGATAATGCTCTAACGCCGAATCTTTTTGATTATTTATTTGTTTAACAAATCCTAATAAAGATTCTAAATTAGCTTGATTTTCTAAATTATAAATATCTGGCTGGTTGAGTAAATATTTTCGCGCCGCCTCTAACTCATTCTCCAATTTAATATATACATCTACGCTAAAATTTAAGTTATTACTAAACCATTTATTAGCCGTTTCGATGATAAAATCTACTAATTCTGGCGTTGAGATGGCAAAATTTCTCGTAGTTGCCCAACTTTCCAAATCTGGCGCAAGCTGTATTAGTTGCTTGTAAATTTCATCGTCAATCCACAACACTAAGGGGAAAGCAAAATTCTTGCGAAAGTCTTCCCGCACCTGATTTGCAGAAGTTAACATCACAGATAAATTCTGCACAGATTCCAAACCCACAACCGTCACACAGGCTGGTATTTCTGCGCCAAATTCTTCCTGAATCGCAGTATAAAGAGTTCTGTTAGATTGCTGCACTGCCAAGACACGAATTTCGACTTGACAAATTTCTCGCAGTCTGGAGATTAAGCGATCGCGCAAGCTAGCATAATTACACCGTGCCAAAATCAGCTTAAACTGTCCCACGGAGGATTCGATCGCCCAAGCTAATTGTTTCAGAGAGCGATCGCTGTTTACATGGTCATCTTGTAATGGTTGCGAGTCTGTCATAAGTCATAAGCTGACGTAAATCTAGAGTGTAGGAGGCAGAGGAAAGATTAAAGACTACAAATTATACTTCCTGGCGTTTTAATTCCTGTATCAATACTTGAGCGCGTTTGCTAGCTTCTCTTGCTTGCTGTCTAAGAGGTTGTTTGAAAAGTGGTTGGCTGTGATTTTAGGCACTTATTGATTCCCCCTAACCCCCCTTAAAAAGGGGGGAACCGGAATCAGAGTCCCCCTTTTTAAGGGGGATTTAGGGGGATCTAAAACGTTTTGCTACCAAGATGAGGACTTTTCAAACATCCTCTAAAATACTTGGCTTGCTGACCGTTACTTAAGCATACTTCAGATGCTTTTCTACTAAATTCAACAGCTTGTTGACTGAGTTCTTTAATCCGAGTCTTTAACTCTTGGATTGTTTTCACTGCAACTCCTTCGCTTCCGCCAAGATGGGATTAACATCAAACCAAGACTGGCCACCATCCCGATATTCAAAGACAAACCGACTGCGAATTAGTTTTTGATATCCGTGGTCATCACTCACCTTTTTCCTTTCCTTGACATGACGTAACAATTGCCACTCATCATCAGAAATTGGCAACATGATTTCATTCCGCCGAGAACGAATCACTTCCTCTAAGGTTTCACCGGTTAGGGGAAGGCTCATCTCTTCCATAATCCAGGTATTTAGCAGCCTCAGCACATCCCGCACATGACCACCGCTCATTTGACATAAGCGTTCTAGGCTAGCAGCACTATCAAAAATTTCGGTAACTTTATTTAAACGCTCCTCTGATGTTATATCAGGAAAAGCTCTAGCAAGTACCATCTGCTGCATGAGTGCCATTCCCTGTGTATGAACACTTCCATCAGTCTTTTGTACAGGTACCATTGGTAACACTTTGGGGTCTTCTGGGAAACGCTGAGTCAGCATTCCGTAATCATTGGAAAACTTCAAAGACAAGGGCATGGTGTAGATGAGATGACAATTCAGCTTGGTCAAAAACTCACCTTGATCGACAAATAAATATTCTTGCTGTGGACGACCCCAAGGTTTGACACGATTATCTATGCGGTCAAGATTATCGACAATTACCACTAGACCATTTTTACCCTGCTGTTTGAGTTTAGCCACGGCAGGTTCTAATAATTCTTGATTAATCGCTTCCAGCAGCTTAGTTTTTTGCGGTGCTAAATACTGATTGAGTTTTTCTCGCAGGGTTGGGTCATTTTTCATCTTGGTAGTGATTTCACCAATGCCCACAGACAGAGACAATTTTTCTTTTTCAGAGGTGACACCAAAATCACCGACATTGGGAACCTTTACTTTTACTCCCGTCACCTCGGAGTTTAAGACCCTCCAAGCACCTTGCAGCAACTCATTAAACTTGTTAGGTTCCCCCAGGGTAATTTTATCCAGACTTTGACTCACCCGCCGAGCGATCGCTAGTAGCACATCAGCAATATCGACATCGGTCATTTCCAAATCGTCACTAGACTCAAAATAGACCACATGGAAGCCTAACTTTTCCAGTTCTGCTTGTAATCGCAATAGTTCTGTCGATTTCCCACAACCAATATGCCCAGTAAATAACGTGCAAGTGGGTTCATTCGGTTTAAAAAAGGTAATCTTCTGCTTCAGCTTGCCAAGAATATCACCACCTCGGACTGGGGAAAAATCTATATAATACTTGCTATCAGAGCTATTGTTGACAAACAGAGTTCTGCTGGGGTCGCTAGCCTGATAAAATTCCCGTAAATCTATGGGCATAACCTGGTAGTGCAATTATCTGGGATTGTATTAACATATCCTTGTTTAAAAGGATAAAGTTATTTACATCTTTGCATCTCAATATTTCGGATAATTTTCGCTTTTACCTCTCTTCCTCTGCGTCTCTGCGGTTCGTTAAAGAATAAAACCACAGAGGCGCAGAGAAGCCAGTGCGTTACGGTGAATTCATCGTTGTAGGCGGGTTTCCCGCCGTAGGCGACTGGTGTTAGCGTAGCGGTAGCGACGTTAGGAGCGTCACCCGAAGGGGGGTTCCCCCCGTTGTAGCAACTGGCGCGGCATAGAGAAATAAGAGTGCAAAACTGTAAGTAATATTTAAGTGATCTGCAAAAACCGAGATTTTTTTTGATACTATTTAAGACCGGACTCTTGAAATATTGATTGACGTATGAGCAAAGGTACCCTGTTTGATAAAGTTTGGGACTTACACACCGTTGGTACACTTCCCTCAGGACTGACGCAACTATTTATCGGGCTTCACCTAATTCATGAAGTCACCAGTCCCCAAGCCTTTGCTATGTTACGCGAGAGGACTCTAAAAGTACTATTTCCAGAGCGGACTGTCGCTACAGTCGATCATATTGTGCCGACAGAAAATCAGGCGCGTCCTTTTGTGGATAGCTTGGCAGAGGAAATGATTCAGGCGCTTGAAAATAACTGTCAAGAAAATAACATAACTTTTTACAATATCGGTTCTGGTAGTCAGGGTATAGTTCATGTAATCGCTCCAGAACTTGGGCTGACTCAGCCAGGAATGACGATCGCTTGTGGAGATAGCCACACTTCTAGTCATGGGGCATTTGGTGCGATCGCATTTGGTATTGGTACTAGCCAAGTCCGGGATGTTCTCGCTTCCCAAACGCTTGCCCTATCAAAACTGAAAGTCCGCAGAATCGAAGTTAATGGCACTCTCAACCCTGGTGTTTACGCCAAAGACGTAATTTTACATATCATCCGCACCCTTGGTGTTAAAGGTGGCGTGGGCTATGCTTACGAATTTGCCGGTACGACATTTGAGCAAATGAATATGGAAGAGAGGATGACTGTCTGCAATATGGCGATCGAAGGCGGTGCTAGATGCGGCTATGTCAATCCAGATCAAGTCACCTACGATTACCTCAAAGGCAGAGATTTTGCACCCATTGATGCAGATTGGGATAAAGCAGTGGCTTGGTGGAATTCCATTAAAAGCGATGCTGATGCCCAGTACGATAATGTAGTGATATTCGACGCTGCGGAAATTCCTCCTACCGTTACTTGGGGGATTACTCCCGGTCAAGGTATCGGTGTCAACCAGTCAGTGCCTCAACCGGAAGAACTGCTTGAAGAAGATCGATTTATTGCCGAAGAAGCTTACCGCTACATGGATTTATATCCTGGTCAACCCATTAAGGGCACTAAAATAGATGTCTGCTTTATTGGTAGTTGCACCAACGGCAGAATTAGCGATTTGCGGGAAGCTGCGAAAATTGCCAAAGGTCGCCACGTCGCGGAGGGAATCAAAGCCTTCGTTGTTCCTGGTTCTGAGAGGGTGAAAGAAGAGGCGGAAGCTGAAGGGTTGGATAAAATCTTTCAAGAAGCCGGATTTGAGTGGCGTGAACCGGGATGTTCCATGTGCCTAGCCATGAACCCCGATAAGCTACAAGGAAGACAAATCAGTGCCTCTTCCTCTAATCGCAACTTTAAAGGAAGACAGGGTTCCTCTTCCGGTCGGACATTGTTAATGAGTCCGGCGATGGTCGCCACTGCTGCGATTAAAGGCGAAGTTTCTGATGTGCGTGAGTTGCTGTAATTTTTTTGTCATTTGTCATTGGTCATTTGGAGAAATTAACAGGCTGTCATTGAAATGATAGGTAAATAAAGTTTATGGTGAGTGAAGTTAAAACAGTTTCAGGGCGCGGTATACCCTTAGTGGGGAATGATATAGATACCGATCGCATCATTCCCGCGCGATATTTGAAAGCCATTACCTTTGATGGGTTAGGTGAAGGTGCATTTATTGATGACCGGACAGCACTTAAAGGTGAACATCCCTTTGACCAACCCCAGTACCAAGGCGCGAATATTTTAATAGTCAACCGCAACTTTGGCTGTGGTTCATCACGGGAACATGCACCCCAAGCGATCGCAAAATGGGGAATCCAAGCTTTAATCGGTGAAAGCTTTGCCGAAATCTTTTTCGGTAACTGTGTGGCAATGGGGATACCTTGTTTGAGTGCCGATGCTGTTACTGTTAAACAAGTGCAAGATTTAGTCGCTGCTAATCCCCAAGCCGCCGTGACAGTGAATCTAGAAACCTTGCAAGTACAAATTGGTGATTACACTGCCCCAGTTGCGATCGGTGAAGGCACAAGAAGCACATTTATTTCTGGGACTTGGGACGCTTGCGGTCAGTTGGTGGCGAATGCTGACCAAGTTCGGGTAACGGCTGCAAAATTACCCTACGTGGGCTGGGGCAATTTAGCCGCAAGTTAGTTTCTCTCATTCTCTGGTTGTCAGCCAGGGAATGAGAAAATGCCAAGAATTTTATAACTGCTCCATAAAAACATCAAATATTGATCATCAACCCAAGTTGCGGGTTATTGACCTCTAGGTACTTTGCAACGATAAAGTGATGCGTTCAGTGGCGCTTCATATCAAATTCGGTTGACTACTTATTATATCGCTGCATATCTTGACACCCCACACCCAACCCCTCCCTGCAAACGGGGAACTGGGGAGGGATATAATATCGTGTCCGGTTAAAGACTTATCATTAAGAGCGCAAGGGGGCAGGGAGCAGGGGGCAGCGGGAAAAAGAGTTTTTAAGTTTTTGCACAGATGCAGGAATTATAACTAATCTGCCGAACATGATATAAAGCACAGCTTTGGTGGGTTCTTCGACAATGAAAAGTAATTTACTGAACATGATATCACTCCACTAGAACTAACTCTATAAAAAAATATTTAATCAAATTAAAGTATTACATTTTACTCATTAAATAAATGCTCATTTGAGAGTAAATGCAAAAACGAATGCTTCAATCTTCAGTAAAAACTCTTCCTTAGTAAAAGTATGAATTGGTATTCATACTTGCGTTTAGATCGCTGACACTTTTATATACTATGAATAAAACCTCACTATATTTTACAGATAAATACTCACTTATAAATACTGTTGATTAGTTAATTATTTGTCACTAAAATTACAACACAAGCACGGGTTACTATTTAATTCTCATCTATTGTTTAAACTTTATTTAAAATCATTTAATTAGCTGAAAACCCTTTGAATAAAGGCATTTACGAGCCATTCTTCTTCTTTACATGACCTAAAAAATCAGAATGTAGTAAGGTCTGTCTGCGAATTTCATAGTATAATATCCTTGTGTTAAACATTTATTTCTTCTCTCTGCGCCTTCTCTGTAAGACGCTGCTCGTTAGCAGAAGCCTGTGGCGTCTACGTTAAAAAATTGACTTTGATAACAGATTTTTAGCCTTACCTTAACCATATTGTTTTATAGTAAGGAAGTTTTCCAAAAACCAATATTCTGCATAAAAAAGGAATACACCCCTGAGTAATACTTAGCAGCTAAAAGCTATTAAGTTTTGTAGTTCATAAATAGAAACTAGTATTTTTATACTTTTCTTAAAACTGAACTACTAGTAGCTCATTGTTCACTTAGAAATCCAGAATTAGGAGAATCAATCATGGCAGTAATTTGGACCCCAGGATCAGGACCAACCAATAGAGCAGATATAGGTACTAGTGATGCCGCTTCTGATAACTTTAATGGTTTAGGTGGAAATGACACCCTCGATGGTGGCGCTGGTGATGATACCTTACAAGGTGGCACTGGCAATGATCTCTTACAAGGTGGCGATGGTATCGACTTTCTATTCGGCGGAACCGGGAGCGATACCCTAATCGGAAATCGTGGCAACGACACTTTCAGTGGCGGAACAGGTAACGACCGACTCATTTGGAACAACGGTGACGGTAGCGACAGAATCAGTGGTAATACTGGCGATGACGTGGTTGAGGTCAACGGCGCCGCAGCTGCGGGAGACACTTTCCGCCTGGAACAAGATGCTCAAGGAAGAGCAATCTTTGATCGGCTCAACTTAGTTCCTTTCACCCTGACTGTAGACACCGCAGAGAGCTTTGAAGTCAATGGTGGCGGAGGCGATGACATCTTCGATGTTAACGACTTGGCGGAAACTAGCGTTGATGCAGTCAGCTTTACAGGCGGTGCTGGAAATGACTCTCTTGATGGTAGTGGCACATCAACACCCTTAACTGCCTCTGGTGGAATTGGTAATGACACCCTAATTGGTGGAACTGGAAATGACACCCTTAATGGTGACGCTGGTAATGACTTGCTACGAGGTGGCGATGGTATCGACTTTCTATCCGGTGGAGCCGGGAGCGATACCATAATTGGAGATCGTGGCAACGATACTTTCACTGGCGGAGCAGGTAACGACCGACTCATCTGGAACAACGGTGATGGTAGCGACAGAATCAGTGGTAATGCTGGCGATGACGTGGTTGAGGTCAACGGTGCCGCAGCTGCGGGAGACAACTTCCGCCTGGAACAAGATGCTCAAGGAACAGCAATCTTTGATCGGCTCAACTTAGTTCCTTTCACCCTGACTGTAGACACCGTAGAGAGCTTTGAAGTCAATGGTGGCGGAGGCAATGACATTTTCGAGGTTAACGACCTGACGGAAACTAGCGTCAGTGCAGTCAGCTTTACAGGCGGTGCTGGAAATGACTTTCTTGATGGTAGTGGCACAACTACACCATTAACCAGCTTTGGTGGTAACGGCAGTGACAGCCTCTATGGTGGCGCTGGCAATGACATCCTTAATGGTGATGCTGGTAGTGATGTTTTAAGGGGTGGCGCTGGTAATGATATCCTAACAGGCGGTGGTGGTAGCGATCGCTTCGTATTCAACTCAGGCGCTCAATTTAGTGCTGGTAGTTTAGGCGTAGATGAAATTACTGACTTCAACCGCAATTCTGACAGAATTGTTCTGTCTCGGACAACTTTCGTCGGACTCAACAATCTGTCCGATATTAGGATAGTAGCTAATGATGCAGCAGCCGCAACTAGCTCTGGAATCATTACTTACAGCTTTGGAACTGGCAATTTGTACTTTAATCAAAACTTGACATCACCAGGCTTTGGCACAGGTAGTCTGTTTGCCAACATTGATAACGATGCATCCACAACACCACCTGTATTAGGAACTGTAAACTTTGAGATCGTTGCTTAATTACACAGAATCTAATGATATGTCTGCAAGCTTGCAGCTAGATGCCAATAGCCGTAATTGTAATCATCAGTATTGCTAATTAGGGATATCTAATCCTCCTCGTACTTGAAGTACGAGGAGGATTATAATTTGGACTCTTTCGGATTTTGAGGATTTTAAATCCAACCACTACAGAATCATAGAAATTTATTATCTCTTAAAAATAAATATTTTAATTAAGCTGTTTTGATTTTGCACGAAGGATTCTGAACTATTCTACGAATTTGTTATGTTTGAAGACTTGACTAAAAACAGCTAATTTTAATATCCTCAAATAACTCGATAAGATTAGGACTTACTATAAGTTTTTCAACTAATTGCCAAAGTTTTTATCCTATGTTCTTTCACAAAAGTAGCAAATATACCAGGCGATTAGAAATCGCGGATACACAGGCTTAGTCCGCCTCCGCGGACTCAAAGAATTTGAAACCCAATAGATATCGTTACTTACGAACAAACTCCATCTCTGGTAAAAATACCCTTCTTTTCCCCCAAAGAACCGTGCTGAAGCTGTTGTGACTAAAAGGTTGGCTTTACAAGTTCGGCAATAACTTTTACTAGCTGGGCAATGTCTACTGGCTTGGGTAAGTGTACTTGAAACCCTGCTGAGATTGCTTGTTGCTTATCCACCTTTCCGGCATAAGCTGTCAATGCGATCGCTGGAATTTGCCCTCCTTGCTCTGGTGGCAAACTTCTAATTTGTTCCAGCAGCATATAGCCATCCATTTCGGGCATTCCAATATCTAACACTAATATATCCGGCTGAAAATCCATCAAAGTTGAAATAACTTCAAATGGCGATCCTACACTTATTACTTCTGCTCCATGCTCTTGAAGTATAAAATAAGCTAATTCCTTAGAATCAACTTCATCATCTACTAGTAAGACTCGGATACCACTTAAATTTAGTTGATTATCAAGCTCTTTAATGTTTGTATTTGTTTGAGTCTGCATTGTCATTAATGGTAGTCTGACAGTAAAAGTACTACCTCGTCCTTCACCAGGACTTTCTGCCCAAACTTGACCACCATGCAACTCTACGAGATGTTTGACAATTGCCAGCCCCATTCCCAATCCACCAAAGCTTCTAGTAGTTTTGCTATCTGCTTGACGGAATTTATCAAACACGTAAGGTAAAAAGTCGTGGCTAATTCCTTGGCCTGTGTCGGTGACTTGTATCTGGACTTGTGTATCAACTTGCTTTAAGCGAACTTCTACAGAACCACCAGTAGGTGTGAACTTGATAGCATTAAACAGCAAATTCCAAAATACTTGCTGTAAACGAGTCGGATCTCCCAAAACAAAACATATATTCGGTGTTAAAATACTGTGCAGTTGAATGTTTTTGGCTTGGGCTGCTAACTGAACACTCTCTACTGCTAGCGAAATTATAGATACTAAATCTACAGAGTAAATATTCAGGCTGAGTTTACCTTGCAGAATTTGAGAAATATTTAAAAGGTCTTCTATCATCTGAGCCAACAATTTTGCATTGCGCTCAATAATGGCTATAGCTTCAGTTTTCTTAGACTCGTTTAACTGGTGGTCAGTAAGTAGCCTACACCAACCGAGTATGGGATTAAGCGGCGATCGCAACTCATGAGATAAGACGCTAAGAAATTCATCTTTAATTCGGTTAGCTGCTTCTGCTTCTGTCCGTGCAGCTTGTTCTAGTTGCAGCAATTGTTCTCGCTGTTGCTCTGCCTGCTTACGTGCTGTAATGTCCTCAATGATGCCATCAATTACTGTAATCTCATTATTGGCGCTCAAAGTCTGACTAATTCGCACCCAAATTTCATTGCCATCTGCACGTCGTAAAAGTACTTCACGTTCGGTTGAATCGCCAGTTTGCTTGAGTTCTTGTAAGAGTTTGGCATAATCTCCTGGCTGAAAGTAAGGCTCAAGGGTGTGGCTTTCTAGAATTCTATTCAAAGAATTTATACCCAACAGATTCAGAAATGCACCATTACTTTCTAATAGAACATTATCTGCTGTCAGACGATAAACTCCTACATTTAGTTGATTTAGCAGGGTTTGAAAGCGCAATTCTAGACCTTGAACTTTACGTTTAGTTGCAGCCCGTTCTACTGCTAAACGTACCGCTATAGGTAAGCGCATATAATGACGCGCAGACTTAAGCACGTAATCGTCTAACCCTGCCTTCATTGCCTCTACAGAAATTTCTTCTGAACCACTATTAGTGAACATCACTACCGGCAGTTCGGGATAACGGCTTTTAAATTTTTGCAGAACAGTTATACCATCACTCCATCGCAGTTGATAGTCAGTAATTACTACATCAAAATTCCCTGTTGACAACGCCTCTTTTAGCTCTTCTGGACGAATAACTTGCTTAATCTGAAGATCGGCAAACTCTTGTTCCAATGCGTGAATTGCTAACAAGCGATCGTGAGGATTATCGTCTATTAGAAGGATGTGTAATACCATTTCAACGTCAGGTTTTTAAAGTTAATATGCAAGCTTATAAAGATAATTTACGGAATTTCAATTTGTGGCTTTTCATTAAAAACTATCCAATGTCGGTTAAGAATATCGATAATTTCGACTAAATTATTGAAAGCAACAGGTTTGACCATATAAGCGTTAACACCTAAGTCATAAAGATGATTAACATCAGCATATTCCCGCGAAGAAGTCAGAACCACGACTGGCATCCGCTTGAGTATAGGTTGCTGCCGTAACCACATCAAAACCTCAGCCCCAGAGCGGCGCGGAAGTTTCAGATCGAGTAATATTAGTGCTGGTAAAGGATAATGACTACGTTTGCTATAAGGTTCTTCTCCAGATAGGTAAAGCACAGCTGCATCTCCATCGTTCACTACTTGAAGTGGGTTAAGAATCCCAGCTTTGCGGAAAGCTCTTTGGATCAGGAGAATATCTCTTGAATTATCCTCGACTAGTAAAATTGTGTCCTGTGTCTGCAAAGAATTCATTTCCTACTTGTAGTTAATAGCAATTTCATATCCCAGCAACTTCTCCTAACTAATTGAGATTTTGCACCTACTTGGCTATTTATCGGTGTAGCTTCTTGGCATAAAGTTGTGTTATCTAACTTTGTTTAGAATTCACTTTAGATATATCTCAACTCCTAAAAACACTGAGCATTTACCTGTATTAAACCTAAACAATCCTCAAATCTTTGTCTTCTCTCTCAAGTATTAAGAGCTAATGCAGTTGTTCTCCAAAACAGCTTTTGGCAAAGTAAAAAAGAAGCGACTACCTTGACCTAACTGTGATTCTACACCAGAGAAACCACCCATTTTTTCTAGAGCTTTACGTATAATGGCTAACCCAATCCCTGTGCCTGGATAAACTTCTATACCATGAAGTCGTTCAAATACTTGGAAAATACGTTCCTGATGTTCTGGTGCAATGCCGATACCATTGTCAACTATCCACAATTTGATCCAACTTTTACCCTCTTGAATATACTCCTGGGAGTAAATGTGTATTAAAGGTAATACGCCTGGTTGGACAAACTTGAGCGCGTTGCTAATCAAATTTATCACCGCTTGCATCAGTGTAGGATAGTGAGCCATTACCTGCACTAAAGGAATGTCAACTGTAACTTGGGCCTGTTCTTCTTGGATTTGTTCTTGTAATTTTTTGAGTGCTTCGTTAACTACAACAGCTAAGTCAACAGGTTGAATTTCGATTTGGCTTCGACTCAGACGACTATAAGACAGCAAATCAGTAATTAAGCCGTCCATTTGCATGGCACCTTCATTAATATAGTTGAGGTAGTTTTGTGCAAAAGAATCTAGTTGGCTGCTGTAGTCTTCTTGTAATGCCTGAGCAAAGCCTTGTATAGTGCGTAAAGGTGCGCGTAAGTCATGAGAAACGGAGTAACTAAAAGCTTCCAAGTCTTGATTACTTTCTTCTAGTTGTGCAGTGCGTTCCAAAACACGATGCTCTAGTTCTTCGCCATAAGCTTGCAGTTGTTGACGGAGTTGAGATTGTTGAATGGCGATCGCTAACTGTTCTGTGACTTCACAAGCCATCTGCCGATTTTCGTTGTTAAAAGCCTCAACTTCAGTGCTGGCAAGATGAAGCTCACCTATCAAAGCTTCCCGAATCTGCATCGGAATTGTTAAGCAACTATGTAACCCTGCCGCCAGCATTTGCTCTAGAATTGGCGATCGCTGCTCTAATTGAGCAATGTCTTGAATCAAACGAATTTGCCGTTGCTGTAAAACTTCAGTAGTAGCAAAGTCTTCCATTGGCAGTGCCATACCTTCAGCAGACTGGAATACACCATCAGTGCCACTTTCAATCACTTGAGCTGTTTTGGTTTCTAAATCGAATAACACCAAAAACGCTTGTTGGCAATTTACGAGTTGACGCAATCGTTCCAGAGCAAATTGTATAATTTGATTATTAGGTATAGCAGATAAAATCGCCCGATCAATTTCATGCAAATCAGCAAGACGTTGAGCAGAGTGTTGAACAATTTGAGTTTGCTCAATTGCCGTTTTCAAAGCACCTTCATAAGTTGTTGACACCTTCAAGATTTGTCGTCGAATAAATAAAGTTAGAATAGCGCCAATTCCCAACGCCAAAAGAACACTACTTACACTTAGCTGTATTGTTGTCTCACGTACCGCTTCACTGCGCCGGGCTAGTAGCTGTTCTTCTGTGGCAATAAAATCATTAATGTGACGACGGATAGCGTCGATTCGCTGTTTACGAGCTTTGAGGTTTAACAAAGATACCTCGTTGCCTGGCTGATAACGTTTCTGCGGCAAAGATACTAAAAGTTTCCAATTATCATATTGGCTAATCAGTTGACGGACACTTTGCACCTGACTGGGATTATCCGACACTAAATCACTTAATTCTTGAAAAACGGTATCAATAATCGGACTAGCCTTTAAATAAGGCTCCAGGAATTGTTGCTCACCTGTGAGCATATAGCCACGTAATCCTGTTTCCAAGTCTTCTAGCAGTTTCTGGGTTCGGTATGCCTGACCAATTACCTGGTGTGTATGATCTACCCATTGCAGTGCTGCAAACAAACGGCTAACTTGCCACTGCGATATCCCAGAAAACAGCAACAAAAAAAGGCTGGGTAGAGCGATTACCCTAGTAACCTGACGTTGAAATATAGTTCTAGCATTTTGGAGTCGCATACTATTGCCAATTTAACGTTAATTTGACACGTATGACAGTTGTCATTGGTGTGAATTTAACGCAAAAGCAACTCTAGAATCAGCTTTAAGTGATTATTTTATTCCAAGTCAAGACTTAGAATGCCTAATTGAGATGTTGCCTCAAGACTAGCGGCGGCAACCTAATGACGAGCATTTCCACTACCCGCAGAAAGCGACTTCAGTAAAGTCTAGTTATTGGCTATAACCCTATACTTCGAGTTGTTAAGGTACAGTGTAGCTGTGTTGAATTAGTTAACCGATTCGACACCCTTAAGCGTCTTTTTTTAATTAATAAGAATGTTGACTAATTTCGCTGTATTTAGATTATTATCCTATAAAAAACTAGTGTAATCTTCGGGTTACAAACCCTAGCGCATTTATAAGTGTATTTAGAGAAATTCCTGTAAATTATTAATTGCTTAAGTTAGTCGGTTTTTACTTTGAAAGACTTTACTAATCTTAACCAATCTCATAGCTTCAGGAGAAACAAAGAGCATTAAAATATCGCATTTGTTACTTCAAAAACCGCATCAGCAATCTACTACCCCTCTTATATTAGTCTGCCTCTGCAAAGTTTGCCTTTTTAACTGCACCTTCCATTCGCTTCGATTATTCTCTTTCCAAAGTCATTACATAGCATTAAGATGCTTGAAAAAACTTTGATAGTTTAGCATACTAATATTAGTTGAAGTAGTTTGAGGAAACTCATCATGCTAAAAACAACTTCTCAAACAGAAAAAGATTCTTTTTCTATTACCTTTGATGACCTTGATGAAAATTCATTATCTGAATTAAGCTCCGATGAAGCCTCTGAAATTCTAGGAGGTTTTACAGTTATCAATGATACAAATAGTACGAAAGCTTTTTATAATTTTGGAGCGTCCGTACTGGCAGAACGCCAAGTTTTACAACCTGGACAGAGTGCTGATTATGATGGAGAATATATTTTATATAATTCTTCAAGAACCGCATTTCAACCAACATTATCACGGAGACTTGCTCCAGATGACTTCGTAAGTTTTCGTCAGGAGGGAAATAATACAATAGTTCTTGATACTAGTGGAATTATCACTCTTCGCAGCATCGCGTCTGAATTATAAAACTGGCGTAAGTTGGGGAGCCACTGCGTGATGCGGGTTCCCCAATGAGCAACTGGCGTGCGAATTCCATTCGCTTTGGCTGTGCCTCTACTACGTGGTCTATTTACCAAAAATAGCTCCAAAACATGATCAAAACGCCTAACGCACCTCTATCATGGTGAGTTAGGCTAAATTTTTAACACACTTTACTGGCTTAATTACGAATTACTTTAACGTGCATCGCCAATCAAGACAAATGGCGACCAATAAAAAGGATGGCGATGGTCTGCAATTAGTTTCAACTTAGCTTGTTGCAAAGCCTCGCCTTTAGTCATACCTTGCTTGAGATTTTGATAAAATTGAACCATCAATTGCTGAGTTGCTTCATCATCAACTGCCCACAGACTTGCCATTACAGCTTTAGCACCAGCCCGCTCAAATATATAAGCAACACCTGCAATTCCTGCGCCATTAAAATTAGTGTCTACAGCAGTTTGACAAGCACTAAGAGTAATCAATTGTGTGCCTTGTAACCCTAAAAGAGCAGCATTGGCAATGTCTAAGGGTTTGTCAGCAAATAGTAATCTATTATTTAGTAAATTAACTTTTTTGCAGTCTTCAGCTTGGAAACAGCCGTGAGTTGCTAAATGCACAAATGAAAAACGCAATGCTTGGGATCTAAATTTTTCTAGGGTGGCTTCATTGTGGATATAAACTTCACTTTCTGGTAATATTTCTTTAATATTTCTGACTTCCGTCTCTGCACCTGGGAGATTTTGCGGGTCACTCGGTACAGGATTACCAAATGCTAAAACAGCTTCTAGTTTGCGGGGTACGGCATTTTGCACACCTGGAGATTTTAGAGAATTATTGGAAATGCGAGTGAGATAGTTTACAGGATATTTTTGGATGAGAAATTGATTGGTTTTACTGTCGTAAAGAGTCTCAAAAGGTAAATGGCGCAGTTTACCAGTAGCAATAATGCTCACTTGTTTGGGTGATAAAGATTGAACTTTTGCTTCTACAGGACGAATGAGAATATCATATAGTTTGCCACCTGTTTCAATGAAGTTAGCATCACTATCGTCTTGTACCTGTTTTAGGTAATTGGCAATAAGTTTATTAAGCTCAGTGGGATCAATGGATTTTTTAATAACGCTCAAATGACCTTTTGTGAAGATGAAAAATGCGACGTTATTAGGCATATCTCTCACATTAGTCAATAAGACAGGTTGAACTACGACCGTTCCTGCGGGTATGGAGGATGTAAGATTTTTAATATCTACGGGTGTAGTTTCAAATAGTTCTGCCACTTCAGGGAAACGGCGAGAGATATTTTCGGCTTCTGAGTAAACTTGTGTTTCTAATTCTCGAATTTGTTGGGGTAGGCTTTCGGAGAGATCGCTTTGCAGTTGTTGTCGCAGTGCTTCCAATTGCTGATTTTTTCTACTCCAATCATCAAGACTCTGCTGTGCTTCTGGGTTGGCAACTTTGGCATTAATGAGGCGAGTATAATCAGCAAGGTCGGCTGTGGTGAATAGGTTAACCCATTCAAACGCTTGAGCGTATTTCTTTTGATTAATCAAGACATCGACTAAAGCAGTTGCACTCCAATTGTTTTCCTGTAAAAACTTTTGGCGATTTTCTCGCTGCAAACCCCGGCGCATTTCTAAGCTGAGTTTAAGAGATTGCTCTAAATTAGTAATGGCTTGGGTTGGTTGATTTATACTTTGGAAGAGTACACCAATATTACCCAAGGTAACGGCTTCACCAGAGCGATCGCCCACAGCACGCAAAAGGGGCAGAGCTTGGTTGTAAAAATCGAGTGCTTTTTGCTTTTGTCCTAAATCGGAGTGGACTTTGCCGATACTATTGAGTGTGACAGCTTCACCAGAGCGATCGCCCACAGCCCGCCTTATAGGAAGAGCTTGGTTGTAAAAATCGAGTGCTTTTTGCTTTTCTCCTAAAGCGTCGTAGACTGCACCGATATTATTGAGTGTAGTGGCTTCACCAGAGCGATTGCCCACAGCACGATATAGTGGCAGAGCTTGGTTATAAAAATCGAGTGCTTTTTGCTTTTGTCCTAAATCGGAGTAGACTAAACCGATATTATTGAGTGTAGTGGCTTCACCAGAGCGATTGCTCACAGCACGCAAAAGGGGCAGAGCTTGGTTGTAAAAATCGAGTGCTTTTTGCTTTTGTCCTAAATCGGAGTAGACTAAACCGATATTATTGAGTGTAGTGGCTTCACCAGAGCGATTGCTCACAGCCCGTCTTAGGGGCAGAGCTTGGTTGTAAAAATCGAGTGCTTTTTGCTTTTGTCCTAAATCGGAGTGGACTTTGCCGATACTATTGAGTGTGACAGCTTCACCAGAGCG
>NZ_JACJQM010000230.1:0-5857 GCF_014696655.1 Nostoc sp. FACHB-888
TTGTAACTTACTAGCAGCAATTTATAACTATGAGTTAAATTTAGCAATTCCAAAATGCAAACCCTTGACTATAACATAAAAGTAATTTTGCAAGAGGTCTAATGACCACGTACTCAGGATGGGCGTGATCCTGGGGTCGAATAGTGCTGACACCCAGATGTCCCTTGAATTTTCGTGCATCTGCGGCAATGCGATGAAACCATGCTTCGTAACCTTGCTCACGCCCCGGTCTCACTACATGAGAGATCACAGCAGTGACTGGACAGCTTTCTTCACTGATATTAATTGCTAACGGTTCATCGAACATAGAATTTAACGTTCCGGCTAAAATTTAATAGTTAAAAAAGGAAACGGCTCTTAGGGAGACCGCTTTCACTCCTATACCAGCCGTCATAAGCCAGATCCACGCTACACAACGAATCAACTCGAAACACGGCTGGTATCTTTTTTCAAGGCTTGTGCCTTACCGTGCCTGTACAGACCCAGACCCTAAAACTGAAACGTCGTCCGAATCGTGCCAACAAAAATCGTGTCATTATTGCTGTTGTGATCGGGGTTGATAATAGCAATCGCACCAGGCGTAATTGAGACATTATCGTTCACTTGAAATCGATATAAGGCTTCAAAATGCAATGAGGTGTTGCGATCTACTACCCCAAACTCATTGCTGATCACTTTGGGGGGTTGTCCAAAGACAAAGCCCAATAGGTTGCCTTCCTTGCCCAAATCTGGGAATCCAAAATTGACAGCATAGTAAAAAATCTCAGCGCTGGGATCATTGGGGATATCTTGCGCCGATGCCTGGAGATATCCTACCCATCCCCCTAATCTCAAAGCAGGGTTAATGAGCCAGGAAGCTGCAAGACTATAGCTATTCCCAACAATGTTGTTACTAACTCCATTGAAGGGGTCATTGGTAATGGTACTACTTGTACTGATATCAATTGAATTCAAAGAACGGGCATAGGTTAAGCCAAGACTCAAGGATTTCGTGCGTTGGAACGTCAGTTGTGCTAAAGCAGAGTAGGAACCATCAAACAATCCAGATATCGCAGTAGGGTTGTAAGCTTCACTAGCAAGATAAACCATTGCCAAATTGATGCCGGAGTTAAAGTTATAACTGATACCAATGCCTGTCCCACCTGTTTCTTCACGGTAGATGGGGCTGCGAATCCCAAATGCGGAGATAGAACCTCTGCCATCACTTCCCAATAGAGGGTTAATGGTATCGACCACATCAAACAAGGTACCCTGGGCGATCGCAGTCACCTTAACAGCAGATCCGATGGGAAATTGGTAATAGAGTTGATTTAAAATTAACTGATTGCCTGTATCACTATCAAAACTTAGGCGAGCCATATTTGTTCCCGTAGCTTCCCTAGAGTTAGGAATATTGCCAGCCTGAAATCGAATTCTCAGTAAATCTTGCCCCGTAAAACTGGTGTTGAAGATCAACCGTACGCGATCGCTAAAAATGATATTGTCACCAACCTTACCCCTGGAGCCAGGTGTTTCTCCTGGTGGTAAAGCTTTATCATTGCCGAATGCACCACTCACAGCAAAAACTGCTTCTCCAGTAAATTTTGTCGTCGTCGAGAATTGCTGAGACTCGAATTGATCTGTGCGGGCTTCTAAGGAATCTACCTGTTCACGCAATATCAAGAGTTCTGCTGCAAATTCCTTTTGAAGCCTTTGCAAAGTTTGTAAATCTTCCCTTTTAATCAAATTTGGTGTCGCACTTTCTAGTAGCTGATTGAGCCGATCAACACAAGTATTCAACCCGACAGCAAACTCATAGCGAGTAATTGAGCGATTGCCCTGAAATGTTTGATTAGGATAATCAACAATGCAGCCGTAGCGATTAACTAAGGCTTGTAATGCTTGAAACGCCCAATCTGTATGCTGCACATCAGTAAGTTGATGAACAGATGTAACTTGATCGTGCAACGTATCCTGGGCAGTAGCAAACTCAGAAAGGTATTGTTGAGTGAAGTATCCTTCAAAGATCAGGCATGACGAGAGAATCAACTGAAAAAAAGGTTTCATTGAGAACAACCACCCTAAAAACACCAGATTGTTCAGCAATTTTCGGCAACACACTTTGAAATAAAACGGAAGTTAGTACAAAGAACGGTTGAGTGTAGTGCAAGCTTCGTACTAAGACAAATACTCACACTACAACTCCTCAAGATACTTGTACTCTAATCATCAGACAAGGCAGGCACTTTCTTATTACTCGGAGGCGCACCATGTACCATTGTGTACGCGTACTCAACGCCCACTCCATAGGTTCCAGAGTGTTCCTTAACCAAATCCATTACGGCATCGTAGGTTTCCTTACGTGCCCAATCACGTTGATATTCCAACAACACTTGCTGCCATGTCACAGGTACACCTCCAGCTTGGACAATGCGTTGAATGGCAGCATCGTGAGCAACTTGACTAGTACCACCGGACGCATCCACAACTGCATATACTTCATAACCCGCTTCTATCGCTTGAATTGCCGGGAACACTAAACATACTTCTGTCCACAATGCCGCTATTACCAGTTTCTTGCGACCGATGCGCTCGACTTGCTCTACAAATTTGGACTCTTCCCAGGAGTTCATGCTGGTGCGTTCAATTGGCGTTTGGTTAGGGAAGATTTCTAGCAGTTGGGGCCACATATAGCCGCTAAAACCTTTGGTCTCAACAGTAGTCAGGATAGTTGGTACATTGAAAATCTTTGCTGCTTTTGCCAAGCCGACGGTATTATTAATCAACGTCTGACCATCGATATTCACCACGCCAAAGGTCATTTGTGGCTGATGATCGATAAAGATGACAGTGGAGTTTTCCGGAGTCAATAAGCTATGAACAGTCATGGAAATAATCCTCTAAATGATTGATGAATTATTGTGTCGTCAACTTGCATCAAAATGAAGAATGTGAGTCGTAAATTGAATCCGCCTCTTTTGAGTTTGACGTTATTGCATTGCTTCTATAACCTCGTTTGTGGACAGAACAGCATTGGCAAGATATCCAAAGTTGATCAGTGCAGCCTTGTAGCCGTCGCCCAGTTCTGGATGTTGAGGGGCAGCAGTTGCATCTTTGATGACGGCGACCTCGAATCCTTGCTCGATTAAATCACGCAAGTGAGCTTCAACACAAATATTTGCTAACATTCCGAGCAGAATAATTTTGTTGATATTGCGCTTACGCAGTTGCAAAACAAGGTCATTGCTCTGTGGCCCATAGGCTTTGTGGGGACTAACCACGATTGTCTTGCCATCCTCAATGAAAGGCTTGTAGCGATCAAGCCAGTCAGCACCCGACCCCAAAAAACTGTCGAGGCTCAACGCACCCCTACGATCAAACTCTTTAGATTTAAGCATCATTTGCTCTACAGTTCCGGCAAATTTCCAGGCGTAGTCGGTGGGGTAATAATAGTGAGGGGAGATGAAAACCTCAAATTCATGCTCTTTGGAGGCTTTGAAGATTCGCTCAATGTTCTCGATGGTGTTATTGTCTTTGACGCTGGTACTTACCAAATCCCAAGAAACCCCTGTTTCGCTCAAGACATCGTTTTGCGGATCAATAACTACTATCGCGGTGTCATTTTTGTTAATGTTCATAATTTTTCTCTTTACCTTTGGCTATTAGGCATTGGGCGATTGAGACACCAATTCCTTTAAATTCCCCTGTCACGACTGCAATTTTTCTGTCTAGTTTTTTCATGATGATCTGTATGATTGTTACCAATTGTCCCTAGCTAAAACTCGTTATTTTGCCATTCGTCTTGGTAGTTTTATGGTGAGTCCTCGTGCCTCGTGTTGTCATTGCCGAATGGCACGCTTGTTAAGCACAAACCCTTGATATAAATGGATGAAAGAGTGTGGGGTTGCAGGTATTGGGGAATCAAGAAAATGTTGAACTCCTTGACGCAACTGAAGTTTAATTGTCTTAAACACGAACCTGCAAGCCTACCCCCAACAAGATAGCCAAGCGCGAGGTTTCATGTTTTCAAGCGTGACATTCTTGTCATTGTCTAGGAGGAGGAATAATCTCAATGCCGTACTTAGGTGAAGTGGTGAGAATTTTTTCTAAGTCTTCAGGACTCAATGGTGGGGCAGATGCAATTTGACCATTCACCGCCTTTCCAACTTCGGCAATAAATTTCTCAAATCCAGCAGGTGTTACCCAAACTAACAATTTGGCAGGTACAGAGGTCGTATTAGTAAATCGATGAAGCTGACCTTTGGGTGAATGGAAGAAGGTTCCAGCCGTTGCAACAAGGGTGCGATCGTCAAGCTGGAATTCAATTTCTCCATCTTGAACATAAAATGATTCATTTTCTCTAGTGTGCCGATGGGGTGGCGTACCACCTTGAGGTGCAACGATTACCTCACAAAGTGCATAAGCTTCTCCTGTCTCTTCACCAATTGCTTTGAAGGTATAAAGGTCTTGACCAAAGTAATAAGAACGACCTTGATCTGGTTGAACAAAAAGTCCGTTTTGATGAATTGTCATTGCAACTACTCTCCTTTTTTAGTTAAGTTTCGTACCTTAAGCAATCTACACAATCCTTACATTTAATTCTATGTACCTATTTACCGATGGAAATAATCGCGCCAA
Source organism: Nostoc sp. FACHB-888 (assembly GCF_014696655.1). Classification (NCBI taxonomy): domain Bacteria; kingdom Bacillati; phylum Cyanobacteriota; class Cyanophyceae; order Nostocales; family Nostocaceae; genus Nostoc; species Nostoc sp. FACHB-888. Next base: position 4,618 of record NZ_JACJQM010000230.1, read on the forward strand.
CTTCGAGGTAAGGCTTCAAATTGAGCAGCGCAGTAAAGTAACACTGGATTGCACTGCTCACGCACATAGAGTTGAGTGATATCACCAACCGTGATAAAAATGCCTAGCCTAGCGGCAGTTCTGTGTGATGACTTTTCCTTCTAGTTTTTTCATGATGATGAGTTCTATGGTTGTTGAGGGCTGAAAGAGTTGGTGTAAAGAATTATGCGGTGTCTGTGCTTGCTACCTGCTTAGACGTTTGAAAACAGCATATTTAATCCTTCAGTCATCGTGGGATGAGTCAAAATTCCATCGCGCAGAACGGTATAGGGCATCTGAGCTTGCATCACCATTTGCACTGTCGAAATTACTTCACCTGCTTCATGGCACAAGAGTGAACAACCGAGAATACGACCCGTCTCGGTATCCACGATCGCCTTCATCAGTCCATCGGTTTGACTTTGTGTTACCGCTCGCATAATGTCTTTTGCATCTAGCTTCGCCACTCGAATGGCATACCCTTGTTGCTGTGCTTCGGTTTCGGTCAGACCTATATGAGCCAGTTCTGGGTCGATGAAAAGACAGGATGGTACCAAGCGACCTTGTGTACTGCGGTTGCCGCCATCAATCAGATTCGCTTTGACAATCCGATAATCGTCCAGTGCCAGATGGGTATATTGCGGTCCCCCATTGATATCGCCTAACGCCCAGATATTCGGTACGTTCGTCTCTAGGCGCTCATTGACTGGAATGAATCCTCGTGCATCAGTTGCCACACCAGCAGCGGCTAGATTTAAGGTATCGGTGGTTGGCGCACGACCGACGGCTATTAGCAAATGCGAACCTTCAAGGCTGATCTCACGATCGCCAACTTGAATCAGAAGTTTAGTTGCATTGTTAGAGCGATCGATCCTTAATACCTTCGCTTTCAGCAAGAATTCAATGCCGTCTCGTTCTAAGAGTGTTTGAACGGCGATCGCAATATCTGGATCGTGCTGTGATAGGATTTGCTTACTCTGCCCAATGACAGTGACGCGAGAGCCAAAGCGCTGAAACATTTGGGCAAACTCCAACCCAATGTAGCCACTCCCAAGCACGATCAGATGCTCCGGCAATTGTTCTAGCTCCATGATCAGGGCAAACGCATCTAAATATTGACGAGCCTGAATCAGTATGAAATACACCAAGACTCAAACTACATAAGGCTTTGAGGAAATTAAATCTCACTCAATATTAAAATGATAATCATTGTGAGGGGGAG
>NZ_JACJQM010000231.1:0-5856 GCF_014696655.1 Nostoc sp. FACHB-888
GCGATCGCGCTGTAAGGAATATTGCGCCCGAATTGATCAAATTTCCCAGAGATAAAATAGCCACGCTTTTGGGTAATTGGTTTATAGATTTCCTGCACTAATGCTGATTTGCCAATTCCGGCATAGCCAGCGACTAACATCATTTCCACTTTGAATTGAGAATTTTCTATGGCTGACTCTGGTTGGCAGGCTTCGCCAACATTCTCCATTCCTGCTATCCTGTCAAATGCTGCCAATAACGCTCTAATCTCCGTTTCGCGTCCATACAGCTTTTGGGGAATTTGAAACTGACCTGAAACGTCTTGAAGCGCCAGCTCAATGCTAGAGATTTGACCGATTTCTTCTAATTGTTGAACACAGATTTCTAAATCTGCTTTGATACCCCAAGCACTTTGATAGCGATCCTCTGCATTTTTCGCCATCAGTTTTAAAATTATATCTGAAACGGCTTTAGGGATCGCTGCATTCAGTTCGTGAGGTGGAACGGGCACTTTAGCAATATGACAATGGACTAGTTCCAGAATATCCGTTGTTTCAAACGGCAGATGTCCGGTTAGCAGTTCGTAGAACGTCACACCAAGGGAGTAGAAATCGGTGCGATAGTCGAGCATCCGGTTCATCCGCCCGGTTTGCTCTGGTGATAAGTATGCAAGTGTTCCTTCTAATACATGAGGACTTTTGAACGTCGCATTCGTGCGGTTAAATTGGGTCGCAATCCCAAAGTCAATTATTTTGACAATGCCAGTTTCCAGATTAAAGACTATGTTTCCAGGGTTGATATCTTTATGAATTACATTAGCTGCATGGATTCTGCCCAGAATGTCGCAAACAGCGATCGTAAGACTTAGAAAAGTGGATAAAGGCATCGGGCAGAAGATATCTGGACGCTTATGCATCCATTGCTCTAATGACTCTCCCCCAAAATCTTCTAAGATAATCACCAGAGTGCGTTGATAGTCCTGCTGGCTGTATGCCTTGATAACTCCTTCCAGATTCAGGGAACGGGTAATTTTATATTCCTGTCTGTAGCGGGTTAGTTCTTGGGGTGAGGGATAATCAAGCTTTAGCATTTTTACGACGACCCCTACTCCATCATCTCTGATGCCCCGGTACACTAGAGAATTGTCACTTTCGTATATTTTGTTTTGGATAGCAATACCAGGTAGAGCAATCATAGAGCAACTCTTGAGATGATAATCTGGTACACCTCAAACTATACAGTAATCCAGCTATCTAGATTTTTCATCTTCTGAAATCCTATTTGGTTTTGTTCATTTCTAGCCAGTTGCAGACTGATGGCGTTCACTTACGAGCGCTGTATCAATATGTAGAGCGTTTCTACAGCACTCATTTGACAACTGGCGCACGGGACACCAGTTACGGAAAGTTTTACCCTATCCCTTGTACAACTTCTTCACTGTCCCGTTGTGTTGCTAACTCCATTGAAACTGTAACCCAAAGCCATTGGATGCCAATTTGCCAAAATTGTTTAGGGTATTCTCCTATACTCCAACTCCAGAAGCTTCAACAGCTTCTCTTCCACAGCAGTAAAATAAGGACGATTCACCTTCCCCAACGACTGCAACAGATTTTTAACTGTCTCCTCCAGCGAATTGGAATACACTCGACTGATGCGATCACAAATCACCCGCATCTGCTCACACTCCGCAGGCAAGTAATCGTAAGACTTCAGGTGCTGCAAACCAACGGTATACTCCCCATCCCAGGTTTTGACAGTGCAACTAAAATCATTCGCTCTTGCGACTATCCCCCAGCACCCACCCTTGCCTCTGAGTTCTGGATTGTCTTTTGCAAGGATTTGGCATACTTCGCCTAACTGGTAAGTGTTGGGTACTTGGGTGCGTTCCATTATTTGCTGCACTACGTTTTTAACAATTCTAGCTGGTGGCACTTTACCCCCTGCCTGCTCCATCGCTTTTACCCACACTTCCTGCTGTTCTTGAGGTTCAAGCTTTGTCATCGGTCGAACTTGTCCTTCTGCTGTCGGCAAAATGTGATCAAATTGATCACAAATTTCAACCAAGTTATCAAACACGACAGCCGCATCCATTAAAAGATAAGACTGGCGGCGACTATGCCCAAAGCGATCGCGACAATAATCCTCAAACGTGCGGTGACTTGAACGGTAAAGCCGACGATCACGCAATTCTGCCAGTGCCTTACCTGCTTCAAAAAACGCCCGCTCCACTTTCCTCTCCAGATGTAAGCGATCGCTTTGCTCCTCTTGGGTCAACTCTGTTACTTCAACAGCACTAACTGTAATTGTTGCTGTAGCTGGGTTTTCTTCTTGGATCAGGTTATCTGGTGGCGTGTCGTCACTGGATGCGGTAGAGGTGGCTTTCTTGCGCTTACGGGGCGGGTTGTTCATGAATCACTCGTAGTCAAACAGACCAAAAGCAAAGATTGGCAAGCTCTTTAATCGTCATCCCCAGCAATCTCTTTTAAGGTTTCAAGGTTGAGACATTTGGAACGAATTAATCTCTCAATTACTTCTGCTCTAGTTAATTCCATCTGTTCAGCTATAGCATCAACAAGCTCAATCGCTGTTGGAGTCAACATGATTTGAACCCGTTGCTTGCTTTCACCCCATTTTCCTGGCTTAACTCGATAATCTTTTGGCACTAGCGTTTTAACCATATCAATACCTACACATATATTCAACCAGATTTGATTATATACATACTTGGCGACGTGTGTATATGTGTATATAATAAAGATATCAAAAAGCAAAAGACGACCGCCCTCGCCTTGGAAACTTGTGCGCTCGTCTTTTGATCCTTTAACAGGAAATACCATCATGACACATACCATTTACAGCCATCAACAGCTGCAACTGAAATCTATTGCTCGACTCAAGCAAATCTACAGCGAAATCGCCTGCACAGTCGAAGTAAGCGACAAACGATGCAAGTATTCTTGGATTTTCGCCATTGTTAACTATCAGTCAAGCAAAATTCAGAAAATCACCCCCGACGAACAAGCCCTCGCCCAAGCCGAACTCGACCACTTCATCGCTGACCAAGCCCAAGCCATAGCTCCCGAACCCCTCACAATAGTCGAAATCTCTTTTGACCATCACGAATATTATGCTAATGACAAACTGGTAGCCAGCATCAGCTATGACGACAACCACTTAACGCAACGTTGGGTAGTAATGGTCAACGAGAAAGAAGTATTTCGTGCCAACACTCTAATGCGTTGCGATCGCTTCATCTGTACTCACTACAAAGATGGCACACTGCCAGTCCTAGAAGCTCTTGTGCAGGGGAGCAGGGGTGCAGAGGGGAAAAATCTACAACAACTTTCTCCTCTGCCCCTCTGCACCTCTGCCCCGCAAGTTTCCTCTTCTACTGAAAACCAAATCATGGCGCATATCTTCAATGAGTGCCAAAATTATGGGTTTGAAGTTCTCGATGATGGCATTTACAACAACAAGGGCGTGAAACTGGGGCAAGTCGGATGCACTAACGGTAATTGGTGGGTAAAGAGGCGTTATTCAGTCCAGCAGCAGTATTCTAACTCCGTGCTTGATGCTGTGCTATCGCTGTCGATGGTGGATACATCGCTGGCTGAACCAGTTCACAAATACTTGCAACACCGACCCTTAGAGCAACTGAGTTCTAATGAATTACAGCAGCTTTTTAACCATGAAGTTCGATCTCTTCTTCAAGAATTAGTCACAGCGTAAAGCCTCATGTGGGCAGCAGTGAAAATTGCTGCTCACTTTTAGGTATTTTTTGGGCGTTATTCTCCAAACACACCCAAACCTCAATTTTATTACTTGCTGAAATAACATATTAGTCAAGGAATCAGCATGAGTTTATCTTTAAACCAAAGCGTTTTAATCGAGTCTCCTTCGTTGAGAACATCTGCATTAGATGGGTTGGATGCTTCTCGCTCTCAACAAGTATTAAACAAAGCTAAAGCTATTGTGTTTGCTGTTTGGAATGGCGAGGGCTGGGCAACAGTTGAACAGTTAGCTCAGTATTTCCAATATTCTATACCAGGTATTAAGCATATCTACGAAAGAAACAGCAAAGAGTTTCGAGATAACGAAACCAAAAAATTGACTGGAAAGGACTTGTCTGATGCTCGCTCCTTGTTGGGTTTACCATCCAGAACATCACAAGCTAGGGTCTTTTCACCTTCTGGAACACTTCGGATTGCAATGCTGCTCACTGAATCCGAAATTGCCGCAATCGTGCGAACAATCATTTTAGAGCTAGTTGCAGGAGTGCCTAAGATTGCACCAAAAGTTGGGACTTCCACTATCCCAGCCCTCCCTCCAGTCGAGCAACGGCTACATACTTTTGTACAGGCCATGAAGACTTTAGCCGAACTCACCGGTGGCAGACTCAACCCATACATGGAACAGAATTGTAAAGACTTCGCCGCCAATCTGATAGCTGACTACAACAGACAGTCCTTAACCGGCACACAAGAAAAGTGGATGGGCGTGGTTAATTTCGCTGAGATTGAACTCGGTAAGAAAGTCCCCCTGAGCGGCGCTCACTATCGGGGACACTTGGGCACATGGGTGAGAACATTCTACCCACATTTGGGCGATCGCCAAGAAACACGATTGGTTAATGGCGTTCAACAGCCTATCTATGTCTACGCTTGCCATGATCCGGCTGTTGCGGCTGGTTTGACCAAAGCTGTAGAAGAGTTCTTCGCTCATCCCAGTCCTAGTGCAGCGTTAAGGCAGACAGGGGCTTTCACTAATAAGAAAGAACAGGTATTGGTTTAATAGCCATCAGTCTTCAGTTGCCTGCATCTTTCTTACTACTGGCTACGTAACCATTACTTGTAGGAAATCTACTTATTTTACATGAATAACTGTAAAGCCTGTCCATTAAACAGAAAATAAGTAACGGATAAGGAAAGGTTAATGACACGATTTCAAGACCCAAGAGCAGCAGAACTTGCCCAACAGATCGACCAAATCAACGTAATCGGTTGGGAGTCGGTGTGTAACTTAGCGCTACAACAACACGTAGTAAAAGGCGAATTATCCCCAGTAGAAACAGTATTGCATTTCGATATGTTTCTCACTAGATCAAAAGACACAGCCGATAAAAGACAGACAATTTGGGCTGAACAAATAAGCCAGGGTATTAGCGGAATCGAATGGTACACCGTCAAGTATGGTGGTTTCACTGTAGAATTGCCCCGGTTATGTGAAGAACTGACCCTTGTGCCGGGAGATAAAGAAATTCTTACTTGTTCCAAACCAGTAGCCCTCGACTTCCTCACGCACTGGAACATGGTTTTCAAACTATGGCGTTATGACCGTGAAACAGAGTCGCGCTGGCTTTCATCTCAGTGGAGTCAGTTTTACACCGAATATATGAGCCGGTAATGGCTGGAAGTTTGGGCTGAGGATGAGGTTTACCAGATTGAATTAAAAGACGGAACACTTCAGGATAAACCCACGTTTGCTATCAATGCCTGCTGCTGCTGGGGTAATCCAGAAGCAATCCACCGTATCTCTGCATACTCTAATTCTGGCTCAAGCTGGTTTCAATGGAATAATTTTACACCTTGGAGATAAGAACGATTGTTTATGCCCTAGACAATCGTCCAGCAATTAACAATTAAGGAACAAATCTAACTTACCAATTTTTCACATTGAGGGGAAAGGATATGGAAGAATGGCACTAAGAAAAGCTATAAGCTATGCAGGATAAGGACTACAGCTTTAAGGCTCACTCCCGCAGTAATGGCATAAGTCAGGCGATGGCGGATAGAAGGATGATGTACAATCTAAAAATTTTTTGGAGGTAGAAAAAGCTTACTCGTTCATGAAATACTTTCTTTGAGACGAGCAAGCAA
>NZ_JACJQM010000232.1:0-5849 GCF_014696655.1 Nostoc sp. FACHB-888
CTACCGATGCTAACGCTGCCCTATATGAGCTACAACAAATGAAAGATAAAGTACTTTCTCCAGTCGAGATAGACATTCTTAAGGACAACATTAGCTTATCTATTGTTGCTATCTAGCCTATACTCATGCTCTGCAACGGCCAGTTCCATATTTCTATGCGATCGCTCTTGTCACTGTAACCGTGAAATGAGCAAGTTGCTGTCCGCAGAACAGAATCTATAAGCGTTCCAATTGCGAACTTTATAGTAGGCTTTCATCTTCATCCTTTGGCTAGGCGGCAAGCGTAGCCATGCCGTCAGGCTTATCGTGCTGATCCTTGTCGGTTAACTCTATAATTTCAACAGCCGTTACCGTAATCGTTGCTGAGGCTGGGTTGTCTTGGATAGAAGTATTTTCTTTCGCAGAGTCGGTGGCTAACCCTTCTCCAAAGGATGGGCATATACGCACTCATCACCGTTCATCCCGCAACCACTCTAACCCAGTTCTCAACGCCGCCTCCGCCGTGTAATAAATCTTTTGTTCCCCGAATATGCCACCTGTGCGGCTGATGATACGGAATTCCCAGCAGTGTCCAGGGGTGTAAAAAACAATTAGGACACTGCCGTTTACACAGAGTAGCGTATCAATTTTAACTTGGGACATTTACTACTGTTGTGGGTATGATGATGCAAAAGCAATTGTCTAGGATTTCTCACCCAGATACTAACTCAAGCTATAGTAATTAATCCCAAATGCGAATGGCTTGGAGCTTTCGTTTGCTGCTACCGTTACCTAATGCTCCGCGCGTTTCAACCCAATAGCCAAAGCGCAGTATGGTTATAAGTCTCCTCTTGAACCTACTGTTATTATCGTAACTTCAGTTTTCGGCTTGGTGCAGTCAAACTTTGCCTCAATTGGCTTCAGGAATATTATTAATTAACGCAATATATTGCCCATAGTCAACATTATACTTTGCCAGCATATTTTCTAAATCATCATAAAACTGTACCTGGATTCCAAAAGCATGATAAATCCACCTAGCGCTATTAAAATATCCTTTTATTGAAAAATCCTGTGCAGGATAGGTACAACACCAACCTCCCTTTTTAGATTGCCAGATATAGCCTTCAGCATTGAGTAAATCTTTAATTGCGTAAGTGCCGTTTCGGCTTTCTCTACCCTGATTACTCACTTTAACAGTAATGCGCTGTATGCTTCCAACAAAAGATGGATAATCTAACCAATCAAGTAAGCTAACTCTTTTCCTACTTTTTAATTCTTCAAGGAAAGGTGACAAGTTTTTGGTTTCTGTGAGAATAAATAAATGCTCTACTGCACGAGTTAAGGCAACATAAAAAAGGCGACGCTCCTCATCAACTACTTGCTCAATGCTATCACCGAAAACACGGCTAAACATCAAATCAGGGTGTATTAATGGGTAACAACGAGGGACAGCATCAAGTATTATAACTACATCATTCTGAAGACCTTTATACTTGTGAGCGGTTGATATGCTTACAGCCTTTCTTGATTCTTCAGGAAGATAGGAGCGTATCAAGTTTAAGAAGTTGTCGAGTACGCCATGTTTTGATCTACCTTTACCATAATTTACATACCAAGGTAAACTATTCTTGCGGCTGAGTAAAACTACATTTTTTCTATCCTTGATAGCCTTGTCTACTAAGCGCAATATAGCAGGCGTTATACTGTCTCCTGGATGCTCTTCTTGCTCCTTGGGAGTTGGATCAAATTCTCCCATATCAGCAATTTCAACCGTTCCAAATATGGTTTTATGGGCGCGTGCAGGAGTACCCAATCCATGCATCAATGTATTACCGATATCAACAATTGAAGTAGCTGAACGGTAATTAGTAGCTATATTTAATTTTTGCGAAGGCTGGAAAAACTGCGCGAAATTCTGGTAAAAGCGAAGATCAGAACCAGCAAAACCATTAATTGCTTGCCAGTCATCACCAACACAGAAAAATTGTGCTTGAGGATTTTGTTGTCGAATTGCTTCTATTAAATGGTGAAAAAGTTCTGAGAAATCTTGATATTCATCAATCAGTATATATCGAAGACACCTTAAATCGCCAGTGCCAGATTTGCGACGAAATACAGTTTGTCCTGATGCGATAACTGCGGCAGCTTTTTGCATCAGTCCATCAAAATCTTCCTCACCTGTTGCCTGAAGCTGTTGCAAATAGGACTGATAAAACTTTTGTGCAAGCTCCAGAAAACCCTGCTCGACATCACTAGCACACTTATGATTATCAACGAAAGAGGCTAATTTTTCTGAAGTGAGGGACAGTTTGCGACAACGCTGGATAAATCCTTCTACTACTTTGGTAAAACGGTCTACAACTCTAAGTTTAATTTTCTTCCAAATCTCGTCTTCGGTTAAGCGATGGCACTTCATCCCATAATTTTCAAGACATCGTTTAAGTAAAGCACAAAAATCTTCTACTCCTTCAAATCTGAGGGTAGTCGGGGATAACTCCACAAAATGCCAGTTAGGATGATTTCGCCAATATTCTCGCTTATGTTCTGACATTATATCGTAATCTGGATCGCCTTCTAGTCCAAAATATTCAATAACTATCCCCTGATTTTCTCCAGTAACAATTGTAAAATCAGGGCGATAATTAATGTCATTCCACCAAAAATTACGCTCATATTTGTATGTGATGTTGTGTTCCAATAAAAAATTTGCAATTACTTTTTCACCAAAAGACTTGTAGTAGTTTCCGTCAAGCCCTTCTCTTGGTAATGAGCGACGGTAACGCAACATTTGTTCAGTACTTTTATCATAACCACCCCAAGCAATGCGCTCCCAGTCTTCACGAAAGTGCGCCATCATCAAAACGCGAATTTTTTCATAAACATTTGGCTTGCAGTGATACTCATAAATTACAGTCTGTAAAGCTTTGGCTTGGTTCTGTTGTCCATCTGGTTCATTGAAAAGAATGCTTTTTTCTGGATGAACTAAAGCATAAGCTAATGCATGAAAAGTCATTACATGAGGAATAGAGTTTTGTAATTGTAGAGTAAGGCGCTCTCGTATTTCTTCCGCAGCCTTGCGATTGAAAGCTAAAAGTAATATTTCATTGGGTGCAACACCGCAATGTTTTTGTAAAAATAAAGCTCGATTTACTAAAGTTGAAGTTTTGCCACTTCCAGCCCGTGCTACTACTTGTATATGACCTTCCACAGCACCAATTGCTGCTGCTTGCTCAAGGTCAGGTGAGGTATTTAAGTTAGTTTTTACCCATGATTGCACATAACTTAGCTTTTCAACTTGGTACTCTTTAAATAATATGTGTCCAGTACAGTTAGTTTGATAAAAGTTATCAGCATTGAAAAAATTTTGTTCAAACTGCTCTTTTATGCTGTTTAGTAAAAATGATTTTTTAACTTTCCTTGCTTCAGCTTCTATTATTTCAGCTTCTAGTTTTTGAGCTTCGCATCTTTCAATTTCTAGTTTTTGTGCTTCCCGCTTTTCAGCTTCCAGCCTTTGCGCTTCTAGCCTTTGAGCCTGGCGTATTTTAATTTCTTTCTCTTTTGCTTCCAAATTTTCAGCTTTCAATGTTCTCGCTTCTTGCTCAATTTTTGCTAATGAAATTATTTGTTCTAGAGAAAAAGGTGGTGACATTGTATTAAATATTTCAATAAATATCTCTTTGTAATATTTAATGTTAAATTCGTTTTTATAATTTATTTCAATTAATATTTCTTCGTGTTTTGTGTTTTGGTCTTTTATGTTCTGTATTTGTAAAATTTTTCCTTTAATTCCATACGTAATTTCTGCTTGAAAGCGACTAACTTCTCTACCAACCAAAAGATTCCAGAGGTTATCGTTATCCCCAATTACTTCTGCAAAGCTTTGAACATTGTCAATCTGTGAATCTTTATCCATTCTCTACCTAACTCTTACTTCAAATGCTTACAGTGACTTAAGCGCCTACTTTTATTTTTCCCGCAGATAGGGCAGAATTAACACAGACTATTTAGCACTTTAAAGATTAATGCTCTGCAAAAAAGGATTGGGAATTGTTAAGGAGCCACCAGGAGCAGATTGAAGTTACTTTCACAAACAGCAATATTGGTGTCAGTCGCTAGAAGAAGATTCTTATAGTGTGCGTGAATGACCGAACAATTCCCAGTTCGCAATGACTGACATCAAAATTGATTTTGTCTTCCTTGAGGAGAAATTATACAGATTCTGATAAAACATTCAAAAGTGGTAGATGAAATTGAACTTATTTACCTAGCAAGATACAAGAAGTATTCGATGTTTTATGTTCTAGTTAAAATAAGGAACTAATACAGCACTTCCGGCAGCTATGAGGTACATCCTAAAAGCTGAAAGCGATGATAGGAGAGGAGGAAGGAGAAAACTATATCGCATAATAGCCGGAAGCGCTGTAAGGGATTTTGCGGAGGTCGAGGAAGCAAATCTAAAAGGGGCTTTAGCTCCCGGTTCAAACTGAGGAAGAAGTTCAGGTAGAATCGCCTCACTTTTTTTGCGATGGTGTAACCGCCTGCTGGAAGCGATCGCCACATCCTTGCAAACGTTTGCCAGCCTGGACATTCAAAAGATTATATATTCTAAAAGTGTGCTGAGATTGGTTGCCTATATTTTTTTAGGTCATGCGCCGATCGCCAAAATTGTCTTTCCATAATTCAATACAGACACTCTTGTGGGAAAAGGGTAAAGGTCAAAGGCTAAAGGTTTTTTCTTATTCCTTTTCCCTTTCCCCCTTCCCATTTTCCCACTTCTGAAAGAAGTCTAATCTAGAAGTGTCTTTGTCGCTCTAATTAATCTCTTTACAAGAAAGGAATCATCCCATGACTACAAGCATACTCTCATTGAAGATAAACAAAATTCGTTGGGCGGACATCATTGAGTATCCCCAGCATGGAGCTAAAAGTAAGGTTCTGCTAGAAGATGAAAACTGCCGCTATACGCTGATGTCTCTGGCGGCAGAATCGACCATTGCAGAACATACCAATCCTCGCAATGCGACTGTGAATGTAATTGAAGGACAAGGCGTGCTGACGCTGGAAGATCAAGAGATTGTTCTAGAATCTGGAGTCTTTGCTTTTATACCCGCCAACGCACGCCACGCACTTAAAGCAGCAACTAACCTCGCCTTTTTATTAACGCTTTCTGAACAGGTTGCCAACTCCAAACATTGACCTGATAAGTTTCTCAACGCTGTTCCTAATGAGCGAGAACTCTCAACCATGTATTATCTGTTTATTAGGAGTCAAAAGCGCAAAACAGTCTTGAGTTACAGTCATGAGGAAAGAAGCGATCGCTTAATACTTGCATCTGTACAACAGATTATGCTGGGGCATCTACCCGAAAAAGATATTTATGTCCAATTAATAAATTCTTACAATTTGGGACTCGTATTTTCCATCGATTTGGTGTACCTTGTTAATTCTGTGCAATTATTAATACCTAACTTCTGGCAACTTTACTCAGACAAATTTTAAGCCAATGCCTTTAAGGGAACAGCCAATGAAAACTTCTAATGATACATATACTAAGAAGATCATCAAAAAATCCGACAAGCTTACCCTGAGACAGATGAAGTTAATCGAGGAGGCTGAAGACCAACTTCTTCAAGCTAATACTGACAATTCTACTGCCCCTGTGGTTGAAGTTGAGGAGAAAACAGTAGCGATTTCAGAGCCTAGAGTTCCTGACTATATTCCATTGCTTGACAACCCTCCAGTACAATCTGTGGGTAATTCCGGCTGGCAAGTGTCTGATGTCTGGCGGGATATTCGGGTAGATGATTTTTGTAATTAAAGCAGACAATTTGTATTCCCAGACAGTTCTGCATCAAGGCGGTTGCAGT
>NZ_JACJQM010000233.1:0-5822 GCF_014696655.1 Nostoc sp. FACHB-888
TCGCTAATTATTGGCTATCAATCCCATCCCCATGAAGATTTGATGATTCCTAACGGCAGTACAATACTGGAACCTTATTCAACAGTATTGATTGTGACTAAACCAGGATCTTTACATCAAGTCATTGATTTCATTGAACAGAGATGTTGAGCGCAATGTTTACCGAAACTCTTTATTAGGTGGGATTAGCTACACAGGTATAAAAAATTGGTGTAAATAGTTTTGATGAAGCTGTATCCATATATTTTAGTGATCACTATTATTTTTCTTGCATCTTGTCAATCACCCGAAATTCCACCAAAGTCACAACCCGATGCCATTCCAGCAACCCCATCCCAAAAAATAGTGACGCTGGATAAGAATTTTAAGATAGCAAGCGGTCAAACTGTTTATGTTCCTGTCTACTCTCATATCTATCATCACAATCGGCAGGAGATTTTCGAGTTAGCAGTTACGCTAAGTATTCGGAATACAGATTTGACCAATGCGATCGTTATTACTTCTGTGCGCTACTATAACTCAGAAGGGAAACTAGTTAAAGAATATTTAGAGCGTCCTATTCAACTTGATGCCCTAGCTTCTACAGATTTTTTTATAAATAGAAATGACACCACTGGAGGTTTAGGTGCAAACTTTATTGTCGAGTGGGTAGCCCAAACAGAAATATCCGAACCGATAGTGGAGGCAGTCATGATTGGTACTGACTTTCAACAAGGAATTTCTTTTATCAGTCCTGGTAGGGTCATTAAAAATCAAAATAACGATAAGCGATCGCCTTTAAAATAATTCGTAATGGGCAACTCTTGGAGACGCTAAAAGCGAACGCCCCGCTACGCTAACGTAATTTGTAATTAAGTTTTTCCTCCTTTTCTTGTTCCCATGCTCCGCATAGGAATGCAATCATTAAATTTCCTTGTTCCCATGCTTCGTATGGGAATGCATTCATTGAGTTAGAGATTTAATATCTAACTAGAGGCAGCAAATTCTAATCAGTCAAAACTCAGAGGTTCACTCACGAAGCTTAGAGGTTCATCGACAAAGCTCAGAGGTTCACTCACGAAGCTCAAAGGTTCATCGACGAAGCTCAGAGGTTTACTCACAAAGCTCAAAGGTTCACTCACGAAGTTCAGACTATCCCCAGTTCCCAATCCCTAATCATCTTCAAGCTTCAACAATTGTTCATCAAGATTTTGTATCCGTCCGCGCACAATTTCTTCCGAAAGAATTCGCTTCCGCATTGCCTCATTGAGCGCTCCTTTTTCTGCCAAGAGTAAACGCCGACGAATGGCATCAAGTTTACTGCTGTTGCCACTTCTGCCTTCCACCTCACCAGGGCGACGATTATAAAGTTCCCGCAGTGTCTTTTCTGCACTAGCAATTCGGGCGTTGCATAAATGCGGGATGAATCAGTTAAACACAGGTATTTGCCTATACTTTAAATAGTGAAGTAACAAGCGAATTGAGTATTTAAGCATATCTACTGATTTAGAATAGCACAATGTTTTGCGGTGTAAGCGTGCTAGATAATGACGTAAACGTGTATTTTCACCTTCTACTCTGGTCATATATGTTTTACTAACGATATGGTCTCCTGGCTCAATAAAACTGGGATAAACTTTCCATCCGTCAGTCACATAAAAATAGCACTGCCAACAGCTAACAATATCCCACAAAGGTTTAAATGTTTCGGCACTGTGATCTCCTAAAACCCAAGCTAAAATTCCTTGTTGGAAATGATTTACTGCTGTCCATAACCAAATTTTATTTTTTTTGACCCTACGAAAGTTTCTAGTTCATCCAGTTCTCCCACTTCGGGAATCTCCTCGTTTGGTGGTGCGTCTGGCAATTTTTCACCAATAAGTTTTAGCCAATAAATTACAGTTGTGTGGTGAACACCTTTGGATCTCTCAATAGCTCGGAATCCCTCACCATTAACGTATGCTTTTAAGCATTCAACTTTGACCTCATCTGAGTACCCTTTTGGTGGACTGTATACATCTATAAATTGACGACCACAGCTTACACAAATGTGATTTTGTTTACCTCTTCGTTTACCATTTTTTCTTATTTCCGTAGACTCGCAGTATGGACAATGCACAGTAGAACACCTCACTTCATCCCTCTATTATGCAACGCCACTGTTCTTATAACGCGGCACATTCTCCAGCGTAAACACCCGTGGTTGCAACTGTCGAATGGCTTCTGCTACTGCGATCGCAGCCGTCAGGTCATCAGCCCTTTCAATACCCTTACCCGCTTTAGCTGTGTGGGCTTGACTGAAGTTGGCGCACACCGGAGAGGCATGGAGGTAATCGGGGCTGCGAGGAAAACCTAGAAATCCTGACTGTGCTACTTCTTGCACTGTTAGTTGGATTATTCTACAGCCATACTCGCTAAAGTTGTGGTGATGGGTTTTGGCAATCGCCTGACTTAATTCTGGTTTAGTTGGGTCGAACTCTACTGCAATGACCGGACGAATACCAGCCTGTACCATCCCAGCTTCAATCCCGCCGCCACCAGCGAATAGTACTACAGCAATTGGGGCATCATCTGGCAGAACTGGTTTTAATTTTGTGTTATCAAAATTTTTGCAGACATCTAATTTTGGTGATGTTTTTTTGGCTTTCGCTTTTTTGATAAAAGCGATAATATCTTCCCTAGTTGCCCCCTGCTGTTGCATTAGACGAATCATTGGGACAGCGCCAGGGGGAATTGAGCCGATACTTTTGCCTTTCCATACTCCATCAACTCGTTCTTCCCAGTTATATCCCCATCGGTAATGAGTCGGGTCGTTTGGGTCACGCTCACATATAACTCGTGGGTAAAAAACTATTGAACTATCAAGTAGCTTTTTCTTTTCGAGATACGGATAGAGGCATCCTTGGCTATGAGGTTGTGAGGTTTTAAGGTCGTCCTCTAAGAATTTTTCGGGTGTCGCAGATAACGTAACCTTTACTGGTGCAATAGAAACGAGAAGTGTTTGATGTACTTCAGTTATATGATGTGCGTTTTTCTTTTCGAGGTACGGATAGAGGCATTCTTGGCTATGAAGATGTGAAGCTTTAAGGTCGTCCTCTAAGAATTTTTCGGGTATTGAAGATAACTTAACTATTACTGATTTTGGCTTTGGATGTAGCGTATGACTTAGAACTGTTTTAGTCATGCAGCCACCTTCATAACCAAATCATCAGGTACTTCAAAAATCCCCAACTGCCCAATGTAAGGAATCGGTGTAATCTCGCGTGGATTCTCCAGATGCCAATGGTATTGCCCAGGCATCCCCCAGCCAGAAGCAACTTGTGAAAATTGGCAGTCAACTATTGTGACAATGCCGATGACTTGACCGCGACGGAGAGAGATTAGTTCTGGGATTACTACCCCCATCCCTTGGCAAAATTCTCTCGCTAGCTGATACTCTTTTTTGGTACAAGTCTTGGCTGCATGAATCAGAATGTCGCCGCGATAATGAATAGGCCAACCACGGTTTTCAACATTTTTTAGAGCATAAATTATTGCCCATGCCCAAGGTTGACGAACGGATAGCGCTTTCATGGGTTTTAAAACTCCAGTAATTGAATGTATGCGTCTTTCTTCCGCGATCGCTGGATGTGGCTGTAAATTACCTCGCCAAGTTCAAAAATTTCGATGTAGATAAGTCGCACAACATTGTTGCAGTGCCGAGCTTACCGTAAAGGCGGTTTTTCTCAACAATCAACTCGATAGTGCGGTCGCTTGGGTCTTTTGTGTAAACAGCATCCCGGTAAAGCATTATTAACTGGTCACAAACCTCAAAGATTTCGCCAGAATTACGTAAAAGATGACGATTAGGGCGTTTATCAGCCGTAGTTTGATTGCCCCGATTGATTTGACAGCCCAAGAAAACAGGGATTTTGTGAGACTTGGCAATATCCCGAATCTGGCGGGTAATCTTGCCGACTTCAAAAGCCATGTTCCCGCCTGACTCCAGAGGAATCTGCTGCAAGTAATCAATAAACACAGCACCAATAGAACCACCAAATTCGGCAATGGCACGGCGCACCGCACTTGCAATCATTGCGGTTGTAGGGGAGGAATGCTCGTAAACCTTCCAAGGCAGTTCCACCATCTGCCCTATGCCTTGTGCTATTTGCTCCCAGTAGCATTGAGTATTGGTTTGAATCATAGAAGCGTCTACGCCAGTGATTCGGGCTAGCATTCGGGCATTGAGTTGATTCTTGTCCATTTCTGGAGTTACATACAGAACTGGTAATCCAAGCTTAGTCATGATTTCGTAAGCGTAAGAAATCATGAAGTGGGTTTTGCCCATGTGGGATTCAGCAGCCACTACAACCAAACTGCTGGGATAAATGCCACCGGTGATATTTTCGAGGTCGTACCAGCCAATTCTGTCGCCTGCCATGTTCCCCATCTCCAGCTTTTGAAAAAGTTCAATGCCCATGTCTTGTGCTGAGAAAACTTTGCAACGTTCATCGCTTTGATTTTGGGTAACGCCAAAAACTTTCGCCTCAGCTTCCCCAAGGACAAGTGGTAGTTCAGTTTGCGTCTCGTAACCGAGTTGGACAATTTCATTGCCTACTTTAATTAGCTGCCGCCGTCGATATTTCTCCATCACCAAATCAGCCAAAGCGTCAATGTTAACGGCTGATACAGTGCGGTCTACCAGAGTTGCTAACTTATTCCTGCCACCAATGCGATTGAGCAAATTGTGGTCAGCCAACCAAGCGGTGACGCTTAGTAAATCTGTGGGTTGGTATGTAGCATGAAGTTGGACTGCGGCTTGATAAATATCTTTGTGAGCGCTGATGTAAAAGGCTTCAACGCTTAGGCGATCGCTGACTCTAGTCATTGCTTCTGGGTCAAGCATAATCCCGCCCAAAATCGCTTCTTCAGCCTCGATGTTTTGTGGGGGCAAGTTGTCAAGTGATCTGTCAGGATGGAAAGAAACTACGTTGTCTTGATTAGGGTGCATAATTATCTCCAATTCGCAATTCGCAGTTCGCAATTCGCAATTAAAAAACTTAGATTTAGCAAGGTTTTTAGGTTTTGCATTTGTTTCATTCTTTTAGCGAATTGCTATAAAGTTGAGTTTCGTTTTCTTTCATAATTAAAATTTGTGCCTTGTATCCCGAATGATTAAATTGCTTTCACAATTGCGAATTGCGAATTGCGAATTGCGAATTGCTAGATTAGGCTCTTAGTGCTAATTTTAACTGCGCTTCAACTTCTCGCAAATTCGTGAAAGATGGTCTGGTGTCGCTCGAAACTTTTGGGGTGGTGCCTGCGGCTTGAAGTTTTGCTTTTAGCTCCAGCATTTGTGGGCTGTGTTGATACCCATTGGATGGAACCTGCTTTGATTGCTCTTGCTGACGGCGTATTCGGTCTTGTGCCAGAGCATCTTCGAGCGTGGTGCTAGTGATATTGTTTGCTCTGTGAGCCAAAGCAGTGTGCTGTTGAGGTAGGGGCTGTTTTTCTGTTTGCAATGCTTGGTGATAACGCTGCATCAAGTTTGTCCACCCACCTTTGGTTTTCTCCCAGGTGTTCATGACTGCGATCGCATGAGTAATTTCGAGTTGTGCCGAGCGTTTAGACTTCGTGGCTAATTCAGCAGCCAGAAAATCCACGACTACCGGGTTGAAGTTCTGGTACAAGTTATTCAACTTTCGCTCTCCACTGCACCAAGGTAAAACCCAGCGATTCCACTTGATTTTTTCTCTGACAACCGAATGGCACTGAAATAAGACAAAACCCATGATTGATAATGGTTTGGAGAAATGAAACCCAAATTGTGATTTATCAGTGCAGAGCGGATTCTAAGTAACACT
>NZ_JACJQM010000234.1:0-5816 GCF_014696655.1 Nostoc sp. FACHB-888
ATTATCGCATTGGTAGTTTAACTGAGTACTTCAAATTTGGTGCTACCGATGCTAACGCTGCCCTACATGAGCTACAACAAATGAAAGATAAAGTACTTTCTCCAGTCGAGATAGACATTCTTAAGGACAACATTAGCTTATCTCTTGTTGCTATCTAGCCTATACTCATGCGGGAGCAACGGTCAGTTCCATATTTCTATGCGATCGCTCTTGTCACTGTAACCGTGAAATGAGCAAGTTGCTGTCCGCAGAATAGAATCTATAAGCGTTCCAATTGCGAACTTTATAGTAGGCTTTCATCTTCATCCTTTGGCTAGGCGGCAAGCGTAGCCATGCCGTCAGGCTTATCGCGCTGCTCCTTGTCGGTTAACTCTATAATTTCAACAGCCGTTACCGTAATCGTTGCTGAGGCTGGGTTGTCGTGGATAGAAGTATTTTCTTTCGCAGAATCGGTGGCTAACCCTTCTCCAAAGGATGGGCATATACGCACTCATCACCGTTCATGCTGCAACTACTCTAACCCAGTTCTCAACGCCGCCTCCGCCGTGTAATAATCTTTTGTTCCCCGAATATGCTACCTGTGCGGCTGATGATACGGAATTTCCAGATTGAACTGATGTGTAAAAAATCTCAGTCTCCTGCCTTTAATACAGATAATTTTATCGACCTTAATTTGGGACATTGGCTGGTGTAAGGATATGCTGTAATAAGGGCTTTAGCTCTTATTACAAACTTTTATTTAGACCAAGTTTCTAATTCTCTTTGCCCTGCATTCTTGCCAATTATTCGTTCTGAGGTGATTGTTCGGGTAAATGCGTCATTGCTCACACTTACCATCCAAGTGTGACATCACACACGACATTTTTCCTGGTACGGTGGTAAAAACAATCACTACCTTGGGCACTATGCCTTATTTCATTAAACTAATTCTTGATTGAGCGAATGCTTAAATATTAATCTTGGTTATTGTTAAGACTAATTTAGATATAATAGCTTTGTGCCAAAACAGCAAGTGTCACATAAGCAAGTAGGTAATCAGATTGATTTTTAAGAGACATATCCTTTTAAGAAGTATCCACTTCCAAGAGTGTCAACCTAACCAATTACCTTATTTAAATAGTTGCAATACAATCTCTTTAAAGATTTATATCCCTAGCTTTAATCCCTTAATGGAAATATTTTTATGCATGTTTACCATAATAATTATTAGTAGATTGCGCGGCACAATTTGTTTTGCACTACTGCTTTACATCACAAGATAGTTAAGTTTGCCTAAAGCCAAAAACTACTTGCCAAATTTACTGGATGTTTCGCAGCAGTCTCTAGCTTCATACTAAGAGTAATTATTGGGGTAGCTGTAATGTTGATTAATTCTGGTACAAAATAGCCATGTTCATTGAGCAGGTGTGGAATGTTTATTGTTAGTCTTCATTTAGCATAATTAGGTAATTTGCATGGATATTATTTTCTGCAAATCCTACAGTAAAATTCCAATAATTAATAAACATAGGGACATATTGAATGCCATAATTCAATTTTTAGAGTGATTTTATCGTTCATTTCTGGGCTGTTTTAAATACTGTTTTTTCTAATTTTCTGATAGGTTAAAGTTTTAATATGCTCCAAATAACCTTAGACAAAAAGGCATTACTAGCACTGATGCTGCTCGTGCCAGCTCCAAGTATTGGTGTTGCAACCCAATTGTACTTCCTACCCAGATTAGAAGGATACTTAGTAGCTTTACTATCAAAAGTATGGCTTCTATTATTTCCAGTTATTTGGTTGTATTTTGTCGATAAAAGTGCTATAAAAATTCAATATCCTAAAAGACCCGACTTGCTGGCTGGAGTTGGATTAGGATTAATAATGTTATTTGTTATCTTAACTGTTTATTGGCTATTGGGTTGGCGGTGGATTGATACTGAATATGTTCTAGAACGAGCAAGGCTAGTTGGATTCAGTAGCTTTAATCTTTATTTACTAGGTGCAGGATATTGGATATTTATTAACTCTTTGCTTGAGGAATTTGTCTGGCGTTGGTTTGTTTACTGTCAGTGTGAAATTTTAGTATCAAGTCGTTTAGCTGTAATACTGTCTGCACTTTTTTTTACGATTCACCATATTATTGGTTTAGCAGCTTACTTTGACTGGCGTGCAACAGCATTATGCTCCTGCGGCGTGTTTATTGCAGGTATTATATGGTCATGGTGCTACTTAAATTATCGTTCGATTTGGATTGGATATATTAGCCATATTTTTGCAGACATAGCAATTTTCCTCATTGGTTGGCAGCTTATATTTGTGTAATCAAGATAAACTAAGCTACAACTATTTTTCGGAATAATTAGCATTGAAAAAATTAATAGTTAAGATACATTGTTTTAATGTAGATACCTTATATTAAGTTTATCAAGTAATATGAGAAGAGCTTTTTATCTTCTACTATTTTTATTTTTATTTTATTAATATATCAAAAGTATTTTAGTAATTATCTTGATTAATACTGATTAAATAAAATAATAGTAATATTAACTACCGAGGAATATAAAGTGATCCAATTGATTATCAAACGGTTCCGCAATTCACTATCTACTTTGCCTAGTACTACTAACTTGCGAAATTTAGGATTACCTTTAATAGGATTAACAAGTTTATTATTAATAATAGGATTTGAGTCTAACTTTCTCAAAATACATATATTACAAAAATCTTGGGAAGAAGTTATTAAAATTATTGCTTTCTCTTTTTTCATCCCTGGATTAAGTGAGGAACTATTTTTCCGCGTTATATTTTTACCTCATCCTAATGAAAAAGTTTCAATTAAGACACAATTTATCTGGGGAATCATTGCTTTGACGGTCTTTATTATATATCATCCACTTCAAGGATTAACTTGGAATCCTAGCGGTCACGAAGTTTTTTTAGAGCCTACTTTCTTAATACTAGCATGTTTGTTAGGTGCTATCTGTACAATCGCTTACTTGATATCTGGCTCTATTTGGCTTCCCGCTATTATTCATTGGTTAGCTGTTGTCATTTGGATAATATTATTGGGAGGTTTTGCTAAGTTCAGTCACTAAAAATTATCACAATACTATTTTTGGACTTCATCAGATTTACAGGGATAAATTAGATTATCTACAATTTCTTTGGCAGCCACAAGCACAGGTGCCATCACTTTGGTTAGCTGATTATTTGTTGCATTGATGTATTATTTAATTGTTGTATTAACTTACTCAATCAAACCCAGATGCCGATGGAATGCTTCAACAGCATTCGCCACACCATCTTCATCCCTAATCTTCTGGCCTAACTCCTGGGCTTTACACCGCATTCCCTCATCACGCAGCACGATTTCAATTGCTGCTGCTAGAGTTTCTTCTGATACCTTTTGGTACGGTATCGGTTGCGGGCTGACTCCCAACCGAGTTAGCTTTTCACCCCAAACTGGCTGGTCTGCAAAGAAGGGTACAGTAATTGATGGTGTCCCTGCACGTAACACTGCCGCCGTTGTACTAGCTCCTCCGTGATGTACTACTGCTGGCACTTGGGGAAACAACCAATCATGAGGAACTTCCTTGATCACAAACACTCGTAGCGAATCTTTTATATTCACTGTTCTTCCAACGTCGCCCCAGCCTGACAATATAATCCCGCCTTGATGTGTTTTCTTTAAGGCTTCTACGATGTAATGTGTGAGATATTCTGGATTGGGCATCGTCATGCTGCCGAACCCAAAACACAAAGGTAATTGCTTTCGTCCAAGAAAATCCTCTAGTTCCAGAGGTGGCTCATATTCGGAGGCTTGCTCAATAAACCAGAAACCAGTCACATACGCCCAATGCGGCCAATCACGAGGTTTTGGGATGACGTGCGAACTAAATCCATACAATACAGGGATTCGTGATACATTTGCCGGAGTCTTCTGTCTGAAGCGTCTGCCCAAATATGGTAAAGGCGGCAATTTCAAAGTTTCTGTTCTGAAGTGATTGAGCAGTTGACGATATCTTTGCCAGTGCAAGAACTCTACTAGTAAGTAGCTGCCATAATTGATCGCTTTCTTTAGCGGGTTTTTAGTTGTTTGAGCAAATTTCAAAAACCCAAACATCCCTGTGGGAGTCAACGGTAGAACTGATGCAAAAAAGCAAGGTACGCCTAATTTCTCTGCAATGTGATATCCCCAATTGGCTAGCGGCGTGTAGATAATTACCTCACTTCCAACACACGCACTCCAAGCTGATTCCAACTGTTGAAGTAAAAGCTTATCTCCTTCCTCTTTTTTCAACTTTTCTCCCGCAATCAATCGCTGCCCTTGTTTCGATTGCAAAAACTCTTGCATATTGCCAGCGATCGCCGCAAACTTTAAATCGAACTTCCTCACAAATGGTTCAAAGTTCTCATGCGTTGCAACCGTTACTTCATGCCCCGCACGTTTTAACCCAATAGCCAAAGCACAGTATGGTTGCAAGTCTCCTCTTGAACCTACTGTTAGTATCGTAATTTTCAGTTTCCGGCTTGGTGCTATAGGTAGACTTTGGCTCAAATCTTTTTCCTGCTGAAAACTCGAGTATCTAAAAATTGTACTAATTTACTGTGCCTCTCTATCACGACACTACAATTAATACAGATAACTTCATCAACTTCAAAGAAGTGACATTTGGCGGTTTCATGATTGATGTTTTAGTTTACTAATTCCTTGAAAAAGATAACCACTTCCTCTTTGTGTCAAAATATATTCTGGATTTTCCGGGTCATCTTCTAACTTCAAGCGTAAACGTGAGATATGCACATCCACCACACGAGTATCTGCATGTTGTTCTGCGTTATAACCCCACACTTGCTGCAATATTTCTCCACGGGTAAAAGATTTGCCAGGATACCTCATCAATAACTCTAGTAAGCTGTACTCTACACCCGTTAATGGAAGCCGCTCACCTGCTTTGTAGACTTGTCGCTTATTGGTATCAATTTTGAGGTTGTCTACAACCATTACTCCCAAATTAGAAATAGCAGTAGTAGTTGTTCTATCGTTTCTTCGTCGCAGCAACGAGCGAATTCTTGACTCTAATTCCTTGGGAGAGAAAGGTTTCGCCATATAGTCATCAGCCCCTAATTCCAGCCCAGTGATCCGATCTGCTACATCTCCCAAGGCTGTAAGCATAATGATTGGCACATCTGAATATGAGCGTAATTGTTTACATACACCGTAGCCATCCAGCTTTGGCATCATTACATCTAGAACTATCAAATCAGGAGTCGAGAGACGAAAAGCTGACAAAGCTTCTTCACCATCACTTGCAGTAACTACACTGTAGCCAATCATTTCTAGACGCGTCTGTAAAATCCGGCGGATGCTGGCTTCATCATCTACTACTAAGATTGTGCCTTTATCATCTGATAAGTTTCTCAACGCTGTTCCTCCACAGCGAGAACTCTCAAGCATTCATTATCTGCTTATTAGGAGTCAAAAACGCAAAACAATCCTGATGTACAGTCTGGATGGAGAAGCGATCGCTTTAAGGCATTTGTGCTCCTATTATGCTACGGCATCTGCCCGAAAAATAGATTTATATCCAATTAATAAATTCTTCGGCAAGGGACTCGTCTTTTCCACAGATTTGGTGTATCTTGTATACTCCGTGCAATTATTAATACTTCATTTCTGGCAACTTTACTAGACCTCTTGCAGAATTGATTTTGTGTTATAATGATTGGTTTTCTTAATCTGAATGGGGTGAGATAACTAAAAAGATTGATGCCTGGGGTATTTATAGCGATAGTTGTAATCGCGGAACGTCTGACAGAAAAAACATCAC
>NZ_JACJQM010000235.1:0-5727 GCF_014696655.1 Nostoc sp. FACHB-888
AGCAACTAAAACGTCCGAATGTTCCCATGTTTATTGCCTAGTTGTTTGGCGCACGGCGCGGCTACACCGCGCCATTGCTTGTGACAGTTGCGTAAGTCCTGACCATGTTTGAGTCCAGTCACTTCCGATCGAATCACCACTTCAATCCCACTAAAGCCATTAGTGATCTGCGTCATGCCATAGCTCACTCGTGATAAGAACTCAATTACCCTCTGCGATTGTAAAAGTTTAGGATGCCAGCATCGCGCTACACTCCACGTCAAATAGTTATAGAAACGCGGCACTGATCCGAATTTAGTGATCACCGTTTTGACTGGGAACGTATCTGCAAGCGTAAAAGATTCAGGCATATCAAACCAATACACACCCACTTTGCCATAGTGCGGAAAATTAATCACTTCACGATCACTGTAAGGATTAACACTTTGGCGCTTGCCATCAATCTGAGCTTCAAACGGACGCTGTAAACCTAAAAATGTTGAGCGCATCACAGTCAGTCCTGCCCCACCTGAACCACCGACAACATAGCTCAGATGAATGCTTTGGGCTTCATCAAGCTGCTCGACATCGCGCCGCACCATGCTATTAGAAATACCCGGAAAAATACCTGTGTTGACGATCGCAGTAATCCCTGCCGCTTCTGCTTTTACTTTCAGTGCAATCGCTTTGCAAGTAAACGACGGATGATCGCTTACATCCAGATAGTTCACCCCTAGATCAATGCAAAGCTTCAAAACACTTCCATTGCGATGATGAAATGGGCCTGCACAGTGAATTACTAAATCAGACTGTGCAATCACGCCCTGTAGCAGTTCTCGCTGATCTAAGTCAATAGACAAGAATTGACAGCGATTACCCAATGACTGAGAAACTCTCTGCCCGATCTTTAGGTTGCGTCCTACGATCTTAATTTGGGCAGAAGTACAAGTAAGTAAATCGACTGCAACTTGGCTACCTATCCTTCCACTTCCACCCAAAATTAGAACTTGTTGTGTCATTTCTTTACTAGGAATTACGACATTGAAGAAGAATTCAGAATTCAGAATTCAGCTATTCACCAATTCTGGAGTCAGAATAAAGAGCGTGGGGGACTTAAACCCGATTATTTATCCGCTTTTTCGTACATAATACCCAACTGAATTCTGACGACTGACGCATGTATTCTGTTCGTTAAACCCACTTATTCATCCGCTAAATCGATTCAGAATTCAATTCTGTTAGCGGATAGCTAAGGTTTAGCCCATTCTGGCGACTGACGCATGTATTCTGTTTGATAATGTAAAGACAGACCATCATTTAAGGTCTTCAAATCACGGTTCTAAACTCAGTTAAACAACAGTCGAACTGCTTGTTGTGCAAGCCATCTGCCAAAGTCGTACAAGAGGGCTAATCGGTAGCCAGAGAACTGAGGTGTAGCGCTATTGCTCATCCCATCGTTCAAAAACAAAGTGCTTAAAATCGGTTGATAATCGTCACTACTGATTTGAGTGAATGGTGCGTTAACAAATGCTAGAAGGTAGGTCAAAGTAGCGGTTAACAGGATTGCAATAGCAAAAATATTAAACCAGCAAGGTAACAACCATCGAGTGAAGCAAACACCACAATTGCACAACTGTGACCACACAGTCTTTTCTGTGCGCTGGACTAAGAGCATCATGATTGAAACTCCTGACTTAATCTGAATTGAACAAGATCATCAAACTGAAAACTTAAATGGGTGTAGCGCCTGTCAGCATAAACATCTGAACTAATCTACCTCTGTAAAAACTTAGTTTGAGTTCAAACTTTGGGTAGGATTTAGCCCAAACTTCAGAAAGCTTTTTTAACATTGGCACTATGAAATACTCTTTCAGCCTTGTCTAAAAGGTGTTCTTTCTAGAAAATACATTTCTTGCCAGCAATTTCGACAGAACCAATAGATTCCTTGACCACGAATATGACGTAGTAATCGGTGCGAACAGTTAGGACAATTTCTCGCCGTGGGTCTTTGTGTCTGATGTTTCAATTTCATTGCGAACAAACCTCATAATTCAATCTAAAGTTGAACGAATTGAGCCCATCAAAAATTTAAACAGGCGCAATCCGTACCAGCGTCAGGCAGATGCGTTAAACCACCAAACAAACCTTGGCTTACATTAGAGATTTTAGTCTCTGAAAGAATCAGTAAGCGTTATCTCAACGTAACAAGCGAAGCAGCTTTTGCTTGACCGTTCTTTCCCAATGCTGATCAATAAAATGCCCAGAAGTTGAAGAGGCAATTGAACCAGAGTTCAAGTATTGGTGACTATGAGCATCCATGATTCTAAAAGCTCCATCATTCTAATCTCAAATGAACGTTCTCAGCGAATTATGTTCAATTGAGTGTTGCTACTTCTTGGTTTAGTAGTTGAACAAACCAACCATTGCAATCATACCTAGAGCAATTGCGATTACTGTCTGATAAGTTGTCAGCATCGTTTGTTGCCTCCTCTTTCAAAAGAGCGATATTGACTACATTTCCAATGCAATGCCTTGAGCTATTTGTTGCCTCCTTGCGTAAAGGGGTAATCAATCCGCTTAAAAGCATAGCTACGCCGTGTTTGCGAATCAGCCCGATTGGAACTTCTAACTCAATTTGAATTAGACGCATTGGGCTAATTAGAAAATTAGACAAACGTAAAGCGTATCGCCAACAAATACCTGTGCCGACCTGCAAGTGCAAAAAATAGGTTGTAGTAGAAACCTTGACTAGAAATAGGGCAAAAACCTTAATGCCTGAAAAAAGATTTTACAAAAATTGCTTCAACGTAGCGAGCGAAGCAGCTTTTGCTTGACCGTTCTTTCCCAATGTCGCTCAGTAGAATGATTAAAATTTGTTGAAATACTAACCATGCTTGAATCTCGGTTCAAGCATCGGTCAACGTCTGCATTCATGTCTTTGCACGTAATAATTATCTCAATTTTATCTAAACATTTTCAATGTATCACATAAATACACCTAATGCAACTCTCGATTACCACGTTTAACAATTCTTATGATGAGATCGAGATTCAATATAACTCTGCAATTGACTAACAGGACTATGAGCGAGTCTTATCTCCTGAAATTCAGCACCACATTGGCTCTGGCAAAACGCAACGATGTTCGTATGTACTAACGGTACTGTGCGATAACAAACTGGCAGATAGCATCGACGGCAAAACAAGGCAAGGTATGGGATATGACAAAAGTTACAATTCGATTAGTGGTGAGCTACTTCGACTGGATTTGGCAACATAGCCGATTCAAAACAACTGCTGCTTCTATTGTTACCAGCAACTAAATTTAAAGTCTAAATATTAGTCTAAATTATTACCACCTATTGCATCAGCCTTATCTTGGGAATCGCCTAAGTAGAGATCGATAAATTCGAGCAGCGTGGCTGTTGCTGTTGTGCCTTTCGAGTTGCAACAGGCGAAAAACTGCTCCCACTCCCTTTGCTACCAGTAAAAATATAGTATATTTTTTTACAGCATCAACTGCTCATGGAGAGCGTATCATCTAGGTAAACTTGGACTGTACACGCTTGTTAAATCGTGTAATTTGTCATGATGAATTACCTTGATGCTATCATCGCCAAATGTATCAGCGCATTCTTTAAGTGATCGCTTTTGTAAAAAGATGCTACTGCCAACGGCTACCATTAGCGATTGCAAATAAATATAGACATCACCCCGTAGCAATTCCAGCATCAACCATCTTCGCCAGACACAAAGTATTAAACATTCTCAGTGATTCCACTAAGCGCTGATAATACTCATACTGCTCATCCAATACTTTTCGGGTTTTGGGGGAAAGGGGAAGGGTTTCATATTTACCTTTACCTCTTCGCCTTTAACCTTTCCCCAGACCACAAGAGAGATTATTGGATTTATCCGAAAAGTATTGACTGCTCATCTGCATAGCTGCGAAAATTGCACCCCTGGCAAAACCTGTCCCGTGGACTGGGATAATAAGAACAGGGCGGGGTGTTGATGGGGCAGCAACCTTGAAAATTGATAGGCATGGTCGAGCAAAGATTCTGTCTTTGCAGGAAATCCAACTTCTGTTCTCGCAGGGGGTAGATTCACTGCGAGACAAAGCGCTGTTTGCGGTGATGCTTTACACAGCGTGTCGGGTGAACGAAGCAGTGACGTTGCTTAAGCGGGACGTATATGATGCCAAAGGAAAAGTCAGAGCCAAAATCATCTTTCGCAAAGGTAACACGAAAGGGAAGCTGGCTACCCGTGCCATCCCGGTAATTCAAGAATTGCGAGTCAGGTTGCAAGCATATAAGCCGCGTGATGATTCCCCTTGGCTGTTCCCTGGAAATGCTGACCACTCAAGAGCCAATAACCACCTGCACCGGGATTCGGCACTGTGGATATTGCGAGTCGCTTGCAAAAAAGTAGGAGTTGAAGGCGTAAGCTCTCACAGCTTTCGCCGTACAGCACTCACCTCGATGAGTAATGCCGGAATTCCCTTAAGAGTGATTCAGGAAATCTCTGGGCATCGCACGTTGGACGAGCTGTACAAGTACCTGGAGGTGAGAGAAGATCAAGTCTTGGGAGCGGTATCATCGTTAACCCTACTTGCTCCGTTTGATGAAGACGACTTCGGGAAACCCCTCTTTGTCGAAGTGACCGATAATTCAGTGCATGAAAGCTCTTGACCCCATTTTACTAAAAAATCTATTTGGAAAGCAACATCAGCGCAACCGCCGTAAAATTGCTGAAAGCAAAAGTAGAAATTGCTCCAAGCATACGGTTAGTTATGACGAAAGTTTAGCCCCCCTCCATAGGCAACACATCTTCATTGAGCAAGGCGTAAAATTCTGGTACTGCCGACTCAAGCTTACGCAGCTCATTTGCCGCGATCGTCTCCAACTCCAGTACCGTCTCCCAGCGCAAATCACTCTGCCATCGCTTGAGAATGCTTTTAATTGCGTCTACTCCACGAGAAATGCCAGAGCGAAGTATTTCTACGCAGTGGAGTAGGGTAATGCGATCGGTCGGAGGCGACTCAAATTCGGTAGTATCTTCCCCCTGGCAATGGGAGTTCCCTATAGCATCAAGGGGGGGGATGGATACGGGCTGCTGATTCGGGTTTACACTATACACAGTAGGGGTTTGGGGAGCGTAATAGGTTCGATTTTCTTTTTGATTACGCTTCGTTTCACGATGAGCAATTACTTGGAGAGCAAATTCCAATTCCAACTTTGATAGAGAGAAAAGTTTCACCTGTTGACCGCGCTTGCCCTGCTTGCGGAAAGTCAGTTTTAGCCCCAGCTGCTCGACTAAAGTAGCTAGCAACCAAATAGGTTTACAGTCCAGGGGAATAGTAAACCCAAGAATTGCTTTGACGTGAGCAGCACAATGTATAGCGATCTCCGTCATCTTGAGTAAGGTGGAATCGTCGGCAGTAACTTCATCACCCTTCATTAAAGAAGTGAGAATGTGATGCAGCCCCAGGTTAAATCTAGCCAGCCACCGTGCCGAGTAATTGCCCCAGTCGATGCACAAAGGTAAATTGTCCCGCTCGGTGCGGTCTTTTTGGGTGACAATTGTTGGTGGGGTAGGATAAGTTTGCCCAGTTTTGGGGTCAGTAAACGATTCTTCGGGTGGGGCTAAAATGGCCTCAAGTCCGGCGATCGCTCTTATTAAGCGACCACCTTTATCTATTTCTACGAGTGATTCGGTTACTTCAATGCCGTAAGAATCAGAAATGCG
>NZ_JACJQM010000236.1:0-5652 GCF_014696655.1 Nostoc sp. FACHB-888
GTAACAATATGAGTATTTTTGAGACTAAGAGATGATTTGCTAATATCGGTTATTGCCGCACTCATGCCGCTTCGAGTGCCAATCAAATACCTTACTGATTGCCCGATCTTTAACTGTGTTGCTGGAATAGCCATAAATGTTAAAAGTGTAAGTTAAGCAGTAGTCTGGTTGGATGCTCCCGGCTCAAGCGCTTGAGCCTGGGCGATCACTAAATATTGCTTTTTATTTTGGTATTTCTCTTTAGCCTCAGCTTTTGTTGAGGCTTTTTATTGTTGAGAGAGATCGTGCCATTGCTTGATGAACAATATTTAAGATAAGAATCGTTTCTACTTGTTGAGCAACTCTAAATGCCAGGTATAAAATCCAATCTGCTCAGGAACCCTAGTGAATCGCCCTGTGCGATGACCCCGTGATAACTCATTCAATACCTTGTTTTTCACTTCTCTAATCTCAGCCGCAGTGAGTTCGCCATAGATTCCGTTGGTAATTTCTGAAACCCCGAAAACTTTACCCGAATTATTTTTTAGAAAAGTTGTTAGTGCATCAATTAAAAACTGACCCTGAAATTCTTCGAGCATTGGTATCTCTTTGGGCTGAGGCGGCAAAACTTGTTTCTTATTTTTGCCTTTGACTCTGGTGGACGAATTTTTCGTCTCCGGTTTTGGTAGCAAAGTTAAAGACAGAGTATAGTATCCGGGCGATCCTGGGACACTGAACCATTTGTTAGTTTCCTTGCCCTTAATGAGGGATGATTGAACTCTGTGTTTTAGCACTTTAAACACTTCTGTCTGTAAGTCCCCATAGAGCATTTTGACAATAAAATCGATGTGAACAATTGTGCCAATGTGTTCTGCCAAAACCTGTTCAATAGCTTCCGGGCGAGACAGGGATTGAAAAATAGGCAGCATGGCCGTCTCGGTTCCATAGAGCGCTTGCTGTTGAGTTGATGTTTCTATCGGTGGCTCTAGGAGGAATGGACTATCTGTAGCTGCATCAGATTCTTCACCTGACCAAGCTTGTATAAGTGTGAATATGTTTTGTTGAGTGGAGTCAAGCAATTGGGTTGCGACTGTTGATGTATCCTGTGAATCGTCTAATAAAGGATGGGTAATAGGTTCAACATCGTCATTAACAGATTCCTCACTTAAGAATAAGAAGAAGTTTTTTCCTTTTTCAGAGGTGAATTCTTCATTATCATTATCTACCTCCTCAGTCAAAGGGCAGTTAGATAATAGAGCTTCTACATGAGTGAGATTTGCTTTGGCTAGGGTATATAATTTTTCGTACTCTTCTACAAGAGGTGCGTAGTAATCTCGCAATGCGAATAGTGACTCGATTGCTTTTTGGGGAGGTGATAAAGGAAAGGGGCTATTCATCTTTGGAGTTAACTATACCTTACGACACTCGTATAGTTATGAAACGACATCGAGTGAATTAGAAAAGAATTAACAGTTTCAGACCTATTGTAAAGTATTTGAGTAAGTTGAAGCTCCGCTCTGCTTTTCATGTTGTCAAAACGATTCATGCTATGAGGAAATCGCGTTACCCCAAAAGCAATCGAGTGCATTCCCCCTTGGTGTTATGTGAGGAACTGCACTCGTCGAATTTTACTTATTTAAGCAGTTGTGAATTTATAAGTTTTTCCATTTTTCAAGGGTGAGACAAGGTTGTAAAGCAGCACTCGGCATGAATCCAGTGGAAGAAACACCGAAATTGTTTAAAGAAGCAATTTCATTTTCGGCATTATTAATGGCTACTCGTATAGCTTTGGTCTTATATTCAGGGGAAAGTTTATCAATTTTAGCGCTGTCGGGATTTGGAAGGGCAGAACCTTTTGTAAGTGAAAATTCGTGTATTTTGTAAAACTGATCTCCTCCTTCGGGTTTACCCAATTTTAAGCAACCTTTAGATTTGACAAACAAACCAACACTTTGCATATTGGGACTAAAATTACGCTTAGTGACAAACTTCACCTCTTGAACAGGGCCCCAAACAAGGACGGCTTCAGGAAAACCCTTAGCACGGACATCTCGACTTTCTTTACAGCCGTTGTTGTCTCGATCGAGAAACCCTTCACTACAAACTTTCCAATTAACTCTATACAGTTCGGGAGTAGTGTCAACAAATTTTTTGACTTCAGCTGCTTCTGCTTTCTCCTTTGCTGCAATCAATTCTTGCTCTTTTTCTAGAGTAATCTGCTCAGGCGTTTTACTCTGGCAAGAGATAATACCGCCACCGACGAACAAAGCTAAAGTAATGGCGATTTGTGAAGTTTTGAAAAGCATATTATTCTCACTTAATTTGAAGAAGAATTCAATTATTCTGAATGGGCCAAACCATAGCTATCTGCTAACAGGAGTCAGAATAAAGAGCGTGGGGAATTCAGACCCACCACTCGTATAGAATTCATACCTATTTTCTGAATTCTGACTCCTGACCCTTCGACTGTGCCCTTCGACTACGCTCAGGACAAGCTCAGGGCATCGCTTCTGAATTCTGTTTTGATAACTATTTATTCTCGAAAAAATCGGATAGTAAAAAAGCTAAATTTAGCTCAATTTGGAAAACTAATCTTATGTATTTCTGAGATTAATGGGAGCTAAATATCACTCTAGACAATATATAATAATTCGATTTCAAATAGCAAGCTAAAATCAGCAATTAACTATTAAAAAACTTGAACTTTTGCGATGAATTTATTTTGATTGAGGCAAAAGGGCTAATTTTATAACAGGATGTTAACAAAAAGCAATAGCCAGAAGTACGATATTTTTTTAGACTTCGAGCGATTCCTTTAAAGTGGGGGAATATGCCATAGTGTCTAAGTAAGAATTCAGCATGGGCTACACTCATTCTGGCAAAGTGAATTTTGATGTATTTAAGGTATCTTCTTATGGTAAAAAGCTAGCTTTTGCAGTAAGAGGAGGGAGAACAAAAAAGTTAGTGGAGAAATGGTAGAAGTTTGGCGATATTGGGAATTTGAGCATCCATCAAGTTCTGTAGTAAGAGTGATAGCAACACCAACAGGGCTAGAGTTATTTGCAGTGGATGTATTGCAAATAGTAGCTCCAATTTTAAATGATGATTTCGTGAGATCAATTGAAGTTCAGAAACGATTAGTGATGATGGAGAATAATCAAGTGAGTTTGGTATCGACACTCAGCGCTCTATCGATTCACTCATTAATATCACGAACAAGTGCAGTAGAACACAATGTAGTTAGGCAATTTATGCAATGGGTAAGAACAAATGTAATGCCAGTGTTTAAAAATGATGTGACAATGATTGCAGTCGAGCAACCCAAATACTTATTTCAAGAAATAGATTACTCTCGGAAAGATTCTTTGATAAAGTATTTGTATTTTCAGAATAGTGAGTCTTGGTCATCAAATAGTATTGATTTATATTTAAAGTTCATTTTTAAAAAGCTTCCATTGCCAGCTAGCTGTCCTCAGACTATTGATTTAAATGGGATTGACTTCAGAAATAAATATTTTCAAGTATTAAAAACAGTAATAAGGTCAGTGAGCAGTTATGAATATGTTTATGAAGATTTGGTGATCCGGCCGGAAAATTTATTGATAGCTCAATCATTAGATTTGTTAGTTTATTATCATTTAAATAAATTAAATGATTTGGATTTAAATCAGGTACTAGAACAAGGATTAATACTACAAGCTCTGGGGACAATGGTTAATAAATCAATTGAGAATTTCAAGGATTTAAAACCAATGTATTTAAATCTATTAAACTACTTTTCAGCAGAGATGCTAGCACTGGACTAAATTCTGAGACTGACTAAACATGAAATAGAGGAAAAAATCAGATGGCAAATATTTTAAACGATAAAGCAGAGATCCTTGGCGGAGCAGAAGAATTACTTTTGAAAACAGATGAAACAATAGAAACAGAAAGCACAGCAGAAAGCACAGAAGATGTACAGCAGCCAGAAGCAGTAGCCACAGATGAAGTGCGCTCCCTTGCGGGTGTAGGGATGAATGCGTTGTCTGAGGCTTCTAACCCCTTGGCTGTTGGGGCTGTCTCTTCTTCTCTAGACCTTGCACCCTATACCCCACACGCCGCCACAATGGGGCTAGGTGAAAAAACAGAAGCAGGAAATACAGTCCTGCCACAAACAAAAACCGCAGTCACCAATAAAAAACAGTGGAGTCGGAGATTAGTGATAGTGACAGGAGATAAAGGAGGAGTAGGGAAAAGTACTTTCGCCAGAGGATTAGCGCAAACATATTTGGATATGAAAAAAGAATTTTTGGCTTTTGATGCGGACATATCTAATTCTCATTTAAACAGATTTTACGGGGATCAATGTCTGGTAAGAAAACTAGATTTTTTTACAGAAGGGAATGTGGACATTTTTCTAGATGATTTGAAAGAGTTAATAGAGGATAGTCTAGACACAGAAGGGGCAGTTATCCCCGGAAAGTCTTTATTTTTACTGGAATTACTACCACAGTCCATGAGAATCTTAAGAGATGTTGTAGAACAAATGAAGTTCTTGTCTACAGTTGAAGAATTATATGATATGCGAGTAACAATCGTAATTGTAATTAGCCGAGTAATGGATTCAGTCAGGCAGTTGACAACTCTATATGATTTTTGTCAAGACCAAGTAGATTATGTCGTAGTGAAGAATTTGTTCTTCGGTTCGCCAGAAAACTTTGTCAGATATAAAGAGTCTTCAGACGTAACAACAATTAAGGATTTATTAAAAGAAAGGGAGATTCCCTTTCTGGAAATAACGATGCCAGATTTAATAGAACACGCTTATGATTATTTAGATAAGAATAGCTTGACGTTTAATCAAGGAATAGAGCAAAAAGAAAAACCATCAGTTAAAGGAAGGGTAAGTACTTGGATTAGCAAATTCAAGGAACAAGTTGGGTTGGCAAGAAGCATTTTAGGATTAAACGATGTCCCCCGTTTGTAGACGTTTAGTGATGACTGTAGGTGACTCGCGTGTGGGAAAGTCTACAGTTATCAAGTTATTGATTGAACTATTCCTTAGTCAAAATCAAACTGTTAAGATTTATAACCATGATAACCGTAATAAGTTCAAAGCTTATGAAGGTATAGTGCCAGTAGAAAGCTTAAATTTTTTCACTGACAACCCGGATTTGGTGTTAGACGATTTACTTAATGACTCATTAGATGTGATTTTTGTGGATATGCCGGGACAATATATCCAAGAAACCTGTAACTACATATATGAGGCTGATTTTTTTACTGTTTTGGCTGAACTCAACTGGAAATTAACATTCTTACAGCCAATTTCCCATAGAAGTGATTGCATGGAATATTTCTTGCAGCTATTAGATTTTGCAACGGACAATGCTAATTATGTCATAGTAAAAAATCAACATTTTGATACGAGGTTTAAAGAGTACAACCAATTAGTACAGCAAAAATTGCCATTGATTGGGGGCACAGAAATTAGATTAACAGCCTTGCACAGAGATCACTATCAAGGAATGGAGCATTTAAGCAAACCTTACTCACAATGTTTTCATGAGCAATCCCTATATGTGCTATATCGCTCATATATTTATCACTGGCTAAAAAATTTCTTTGATGCTGTAAAAAATAATCAAGTCGCTAGTATTTACTTAGAGGCTGTTTGAAAAGTCAAAGAAA
>NZ_JACJQM010000237.1:0-5641 GCF_014696655.1 Nostoc sp. FACHB-888
GGTACAAAAGCGCAAGCAAGTATGGTTGGGGTAGAACCTGCTACTGCCAAAGCAACTATTGGACTGCCAGGGTTTGACGCGGTTGAAATTACTATCCGTGAACTCAAGAACTTCTCTTATGCAGGACTTGTTTTTAACGTCGAACCGATCAACTTAGAATTTGGCACTGTGCCGATTTCTGACAAAACAGTAAAAATCAAACTTGATGGTAAAACTTTGGGCGAGTTAGACAATGATTCTGTTCAACAGTTAAAACAAGTTGATTACCTAAAAAATGGTAATCCCCTGAAGTTGAAACTTACTTCTATCTCCGAAACAGGAGATCAAGCTTTTGTCCTGGGTGAATCTCCCAATGGTAATCTCCTAAAAATCAACAAAATTAACTTTTATGATTTTTCTGGTCAGACATTTAATGATCAAGATTACCGAAAACTGACTATCGAAACCTTAGCTTCTAAAACTAGAGATGCTGTGTTTTTGAATGGTGAACCCTTGGGGGTATTGCATTTTAAAAAAGACAAAGACGCGCTCAGACAACTTGGGCTACTAAAAACCAAACAACTTACACCCGCGGATGCAATCATTGAAAGTAATTTTTCTGTTATTTGCGCTCAAATAGACCCTAATACCGTTGAATATCCCCAGAAATGGACGAAGGAATTTCAGGCTTTTGGAACTCAATCAGTTAATCCTCAACAGCAGGAGATGATTGATAATAGTGCGAATATTCTACATCATATTAAAGAGCGCCCTACTTTCTTATTTTCGACAGAATCAAACAAAAAACTTGGAGTCATGGGTTTGGCTGTTGACAACCAGAAAGCTGAGACTGTGACAAAATGGTTAACTGCTCAAAAAGTTAAATGGGAGCAAGTACCAATAGAAGATGTTATCAGGGAAACTAAAAAAGGTCTAGCGGTATTTAACTTAGTCAGTAGTTCAATTCCCCCCAAAACTTTGTCGAGCATGACCAAGAAATTTGGGGCTGTGATTGAATCAAATAATGACTATCAACAATTTGTTAGCTCCCTTGCCACGCGACCGCAGTTTTTGAAACCACCAGAACAAACAGCACAATCCCCACCTAAGCAATCTATAACTCCATTACTCTCCACTAATCCTTCTACAACAGACATTACTAATAGTACAAAAACCGAACCTCTAGGTGTAGAGAAGTCCTCGACAATCACTATTGATGACTTGAGAAATTGGTACAATGCCGCAGATAAGTTAGGGAAGTCGGAAAATTACAAAAAACGCATTGTAGAAGTGGCTTATGGGTTTAAAGCTGGTAAGCAATTATCAGCCCAAGCGTTGACAGTAATGAATAAAGATACATTTGAGCTTGAAGGAATTAGTCGGCTGACTCAAATTGCTCAAAGGATTGGCATGGTCTGGGGTAAGTCTGATGAAAATGGTACTCAAGTTCAAGGAAAGATTTATGACTTGGCTTTCAATAGCCAGCAGAGAGATTTAACTATTTTGCAGAAAAATGGGGAGGTAATTTTAAAGTTGCAATCTGGCCAGGTACAGACTAATAAACTAACTCCAGAGATATTGCAAACTTTCGAGGATGTTAATACTCAAATTGATAAAATATTAGCTAAATCTCAAACACAACAAATAGACTTACAAAGATAGATTTATCCTAGAATAGCCTTTTTAAGCAATAGAAAAGGAGAACAACACTATGGAGACGGCTAATTTATAGCAAGCACAGGTTTTTTATAATCAAGGTCTG
Source organism: Nostoc sp. FACHB-888 (assembly GCF_014696655.1). Taxonomy (NCBI): domain Bacteria; kingdom Bacillati; phylum Cyanobacteriota; class Cyanophyceae; order Nostocales; family Nostocaceae; genus Nostoc; species Nostoc sp. FACHB-888. The sequence continues at coordinate 1,742 of NZ_JACJQM010000237.1, forward strand.
GCACATCTAAAGTCAGGTAATTTAGATGCAGTTATCGAGTGCTTTAGAGAGGCATTACTACTTAATCCTAATTTTGCTGAAGTTCACAATACTATAGGACTAATTCAGTTTCAAATCGAAAAATATGAAAATGCGATTCAGCTTTTCGATAACGCATTAGCAATGAATCCGAATTTTGCTGAAGCTTATAATAATCGAGGATTAGCTCGCTCAAAAATCTGTCATAAGTCAGAATACTCCCAGGTTATTGAAGATTACACTAAAGCCATCGCTCTGAATCCAAATTTAGTTCAAGCTTATTTAAATCGAGCTTATACCTATAAAAATCTAACCGATGATAATTTCGCAGCGATAGAGGATTACAATCATGTACTTTCGCTTGAGCCAAACTGTTTATTAGCTTACATAAGTAGGGGAAGTATTTATTTCTTGTCTGGGGAATTAGAAAAATCCCTCTTTGATTTAGAAAAAGCATTATCTCTAGATGCTGCCAAGAGCAGAAGCGTACTGTGGACGAGGGACAGTCAGATTTCATCTGGGCGATCTTGAAGGTGCTAAAAAAGATTTATTTAAAGCGTTTAATTTATATGAGACGCAAGGAAATATGATTTACTGTACTTTTACTCGAAGTTTGATTATGGAGCTTTTCCGAGATCATGAAGTTTACAAAGATTTGTTTGGGGTTGAAAGCGGGATAGTCAAATCGAAAAAGTAGCCACTTTTATCGAGTGGCTACAAATTAGATTCTTTTTTCATTTCTTTCTGCGATGCCTGCGCTGTTCTCGAAGAATCGCACCTTGTTCGGTGTCTGTCTGTTTAGTGCTTGCCGTATCCGTGAATGCTGTACCCTGTTCACCCAAGACATCTACACACCCAAGGGCAATGTCAGACCCCGGCTGGTTATTAGAAAGTCAAACACCAAGGGTAAACTTGCAACCCGGTCAATCCCAGTGATTGAAGACCTACGGCGGTTGCTCACTGAATACTACCCACTGGCCGGAGAGATTTATTTGTTCCCCGGTCGCAGTGATGGACACCTATGCGAAGACTCAGCCTCTAGGATTTTGAGAGTAGCTTGCAAACAAGCTGGGATAATCGGCGCGAGTACCCAAAGCTTCAGGCGTACAGCTTTAACTCAGATGAGTAATGCTGGTATACCATTGCGGGTAATTCAGGAAATCTCAGGGCATCGGAATTTAGAACAGCTACAGAGATATCTAGAAGTGACTGACAATCAAGTACTGGGAGCGACTGCAAGCTTGGCTATGTTGTTACCTGGGGTTAGTAATAGTGTAAAATTACATACCGACATGGGATTAAAAGCGTCTACAGTAGAACATTCAATCTCAGATTAGCCTGCTCAAAAGCGATCGCATTTCAAGAATTATTTCTAATCAACTGCACCAAAATAGATTCTAGGCTTTGCAATGCAGCGTTTGTGGTGCGCTGATGTTCTTCAAAATTCCGTTGATGTTGTTCGTGGCTATCGCGTAACTCAAGTAATACATCGTCCAAAATCGCACTACGACCGAGAACACGGTCAACGTTACTGGTAAGCTCTCTCATTTCCTGGCTTAGTTCGCTCAAACCTTGTCTGAGTTCATTAACTTGTGTTTGTGTCTCAGCTTGTCTTTCAGTTATGCAGATTATGAATATGACGAGGATGAAGAGGAGTACGAAGATTATCAGGAACAGGAAGAGGAAGAGGAATAAACAGGTTTAGAGCAAAGTTCACCATATCCAGCTTTTGGTGGCTTTGCTATTCCCTACATTATTAAACTTGGCTTGTGCGTAGAAGTTCAGCATACGCTGTCGCTGTATCTTTCATATATTGGTACTCTTCTCTAATTCTTTTATACTTATTCTCAATAGCAAAGCCATCATTTGGAAGCAAATCCGGGTCATATTGTGCAACTTGTCTGCCAATCAAAAGTTCTCTAATAAAGCCAATATACACTTGTTGTAATTCTTCAGCTTTATCGAGTAAGTTCTCAATTTGAAATAATGCTCTTTTGTAAATTCCCTGTTGACTAGCATAAAATTCTGACGTAAGTACTAAATCAAGTAAATTGTTGATTTTGTGCCACTGCTTTCTTAAATTTAAAATTTCTGGTTCGACAAATTGAATATGCTCTTTAATTAGGAAGGCTAGTTGTTGAGCTACTTTGAGATTTGCTTTTTTACTGATATCAATTTTATCTAAATGTGGGACACGTATAGATTGAAGATTATGCCAGGAATAAATGTACTCAATGCCTTCGGGTGTAAGCTTTGGGAAAATGACCTGGATTTTTCGATTCTCCTTAACCTCAAAAAAGATACCAAAGTTACCTAAGGGTAAATTAGGGTAACGAATATCTGCTCCATCAACTTCTAGGACTAAGTTACTTTTGATGCGCTTTATCTTTTGATTGGAATAGAAAACAAACCAATATCCAGCAAGGATTATTAAAAAGATTATAGTGATGCTTGTGATCATTAGAGCCAATTTTGTGATTTATAAAATTATTGTTGAGACATTAGGTACTTCAAGTATCTCAAATTTGACATGATGATGCCTTGGGCTGGTATCAGCTAAATAGTACATGAATACTATTAAATAAGAATTATCAGCAGGCGTAATATCCACGCTTGCGTTTTGCATTAAGGGCGATTGTATTTCGCTGTGGGCATAATATTTAACTTGCTCCACCACTTATTACTGAGGCTTTCATCTGTGTCCATACCCCCCGATTATTACTCTCATCTACATTATTGGGGGGTGTGGACGAAAGATTAGATGAAGGTATAATCGCATTAATTTCATACTGAACTTGCATCCTAGCTGCATAATTCGTGTTTATCTCCTGCTCATTCTGCCGCAAGGTTCCTTCTCCCCCGTTGCCTCTGCCGATAATCCAGTACGTTCTGAGTAAACACGACATCATCAGTATTCAGCCGATAATACCGAGATGACACACAGGTAAGGATGAAATGTGAATGTTAAATTGCAGATGTTAAGGGCTGCGCTCCCGGCAAATTCTTGACAGCAACAGCCTGGAAACAAACGCAGGCGTTTGTTATGGTATATTCAAAGCAGGTTATAAGGGCTTGTTTGGCTGAAGCTGTAAGGCAACTGCAAAATCTGAAAACCAGTGGTTTTTCAGGAAAATTATGTGTAAGTATAAAGAAATTATTAAGGGAATACCCAGATGAGATGGGTAAAAATTGGGTAGTTCTGCGCTATTTTTACCCAAGCGATTGAGTGATAATTATGTGTATAGAAAGCGCTGGCAAAGATTTTAAGCTGGCATTTAATAAACTGCATATCAAGCAAAGCCCTGGATTTTTACCAGGGCTTTTAAATTAAAAGAGCTAAATGAGTCTAAAAAAGCTAGTGTAACCTGAGTTCGGGATAAGAAATCCTCAAAACCCTTGATTTTTCATTGTTCGGTCTGAAGCTCTGTTTGAATCTATTCTCAATAAGGCATATTGTTGATATTAGTCTCATTTGTAAGCCTTGTTGACAAAATGATTCCACTTTAATCGCTTCTTCTATCACTTAGAGTTTTGCTCAATCCCTACAAAATAAGCTTTTTAGCTTCTGGCTTAACCCGAACTCAGGTTAGTGTATCGTTTAATTGACTTTTCCCTTAGTATGACCTCTGACGGTTACAAATCAAAATCAAGGCTGAATGTTTCCCCTGAAGAATCTTCTTCTTCCTCCTGTGCAAATGGAGTTGAAGTCATTGAAGGAAGTTTGTTCGACTCAGTATTAATCGGTGGGTCAGCTAAAAGTTGTGCAGGTAATCCAGCCTTAATGAAAACAAAATAGCAATCAACTATAAAGTAAATCGTGTCCAGGTAACTTTTATCTAGTTTTTGCGATTCTGCAAATATGCGCTCCCGGTAATTATCTTT
>NZ_JACJQM010000238.1:0-5605 GCF_014696655.1 Nostoc sp. FACHB-888
AAAATTCAAAATGATAATGGTAGCCGTGTGATTCTCAGAGGTAACATCGTTCCAGTGACATTTCCCTCATTCGGTGAGTTTGGGAATTTGAGAGTCAAAGAAGCTTTCTATGCCGCAACAAATGTCCCAGCAAAAGGTACTTTTGTGGCACTAAAAGACAATGGCATTCGTTGCATCACAACTCCTTGCTTCTCCACAGATAATCTGATTCTAAATAAGCCGAAAATTTCTCAAGTTTCGTCAATCGATTTGAGTCAAACGAGTGCAACAAAAAAACAACTTGACGCAGCAACAAGCGAAATTTTCGAGCAAGGTTTGATTGCTGTAGGTAAAATTGAGGTAGTAAAAAACGTAGATCCAACTAAGAGAGATACTAAGTTTGTGGCTACACAATTTTATTTGAGAGTGGAACCGAACTAAAGAAATAAGGTTATCTTTGCCACTGGCTCATCCTAAAACTGTGCGATAAGCGAAGCTTAAGCCTTCGGCTATCGCCTATCTCAAAGAAGCGTTATGCACTTGGAAGGGAGTCAAGTCAACGGAAGCCGTGTTTGTGGCAGCTTGCAAGGAAGGGAGGAAGCCGGGGGCACAACAGGCCAAGTGTACTGTGATGGCGCTGTTTCGCCCACCGTAGGTGTTCGCTCACTTTGAGTGGGCGAGGCGGCAAAGGATTGTGATTGCGCTGTCTGGCGAAACTGTGTACACGCCCCAAGGTGAGGCAGTGGAATTACTCTCAATGATGTAACAGTCTCTGATGTGCGCGAGGCTCCTGCTTATTCAGCGATTACAAAGCATCTGTGCGATGTATGGATTCAATTAACTCCTCAACTTCTTCTTCATCCAGACATTGTTTCACTTGGGTGCTGAACCACTCAAATTCTTCCGGTTCTGTGTCCGTGACTCGGTAGACCAGTAATGTTCCGGCAACGCCAGCAAGAGTAAGAGGTGATGGAGAAACGTGGCTCAGTAGATCGCACGCATTCTGGTATATTTCCATGACTGATAATTCGGACAAAGGAGATCCCAACTGAGCAGAAAGCTGTTTTAGATTCTCCTGAATAGATGAATGGAAGCCTGGATCTTCTGGATGGGAAAGAGGGTTACTCATAATTGTCGTTCAAATGCCATTGAATTGGGACTCAAAGCAATGGACGTGGAAACTCAGCAACGAGATGATACGTACATCATACCCCCACTTGAAGCTGTGTCATTCCATCTCCTTTGCCCCGGTGACTCTAACTCAGGGTAGTTCAATGTATTCATCACTCCATGCAATAGGATTCCACTGTTGTTGTAAGGCTCGTTTCTGGTGTTGAAGTGAAAGCTGATCAAGAGGGTGAAGTTTCCACTGCACCTGTGCTAAATGCTGAAAAATGGTCACATGAGGCGATTGTTGCTTTTGTCAAGGCACTTGCCAAGAATAAATCAGCCCAGCCGTCGCTTTCGCCTTGAGGGCGAAAGCGCCTAAATCTCTCGGTTTTGCCAAAAATATTATTGATACGGCTGGGCTGATTTATTTATTGGATCTCCCCAAATATGCGGTCGGAGCGTATGCAGAAACTCAATGTTGTGGCAAATTCGGGGGAAAATCCGGGGTTTGAGTTCTTGGAAAAGTGCTGGAATGATGATCCGGCGCTGGTGATCATGATCAAGAAATTGCTAGCGAAATATTATGCAGTGGGGTGTTGTGGTTGTGGATGGGGTGTTGGTTGAACCGGAGGGGTAGCAGATCAGCTAATTTGAAGTATGTCAAATTATTAACAATACTTGTAATAAGCATTGAAGAACCATATTTTTTTAATGTGCCAGTAGGTAAAGGCGAACCCTTTAGATTTACGTTTACAGGACAACGTGTAACTATCCGTAATTAACAATTAATACTCAGTCTTTAGCTTTGATTAGCGCTCGAAGCAATTAATTCTCTTTCAAGGAAATAATAATGGTGGTTAAGGGCAATCGCAACACATAATCAATCTGTAAATCAACTTGATGCAACTGATTAATCTATGCTGAGAAATATTTCTTTAAAAACATTTACGACTGCCGCAGTCAGTAGTGCAGCTTTTTTGTGTATAAGTGTTAATAATGCTTATGCTGCTTCTTTCAACTCTATTTCTCGTATTTATGCTTTTGGTGATAGCTATTCAGATAATGGGGCAGCACTTCGGATTACAACAGCAGCAGTTAACTCTGGGGTGCCTGGAGCATTTATATTCCCACGATTGGATGTGTATGACTCTGACGGTCGATGGACAAATAATCCCGGCTTAACATCAGTTGAGGTATTAGCAAAACAAGAAAATTTACAGTTAACAGATTATGCTATAGGTGGTGCAAAAAGCGGCAATGGCAATTTAAGTACTTGGCTTGATCAATACCAAAATACAGGTTTATTCGGTCAAATCGAACAATATAAAACAGAAGTTAATCGCGTGGCAGATTCTAAAGCGTTACACTTCATTTTTATATCTTCAAATGACTTATTAGAAAGGTTTTTTTATAATCAGGCTGGTTCGGTTGATGTACTAGCTGATGTTGCTGTTGATAATATTGCTTCTGGGATATCACAACTTGCAGCGCTAGGAGCAAAACAGTTTTTTGTCGTAAATTCTACAGATTTAGCTGCATTACCGCTTTTTGAGCAATACTCACAAGAGGCAGCTAAGTTTAGAGATGTTATCAATAAAAGTCTTCCGGGTCAGCTCGATACCCTGAATAAGCAATTAGGTGTCGAAGTTGCGCTGTATGACCATGTTGCAATTAGCAACAAAATTCGCTCTACCCCAGCGACATTTGGTTTTACCAATATAAATGATGCCTGCAAACTTTTATACACTACTGAGGGGTTAGAGCCTGGTTGTTCAACCCCTGATAATTATTATTACTTTGACGAGATTCATCCCACTCGTCGTGTACATCAGATTATTGGTGAAGATATGTCCAATTTCTTAGAGACACAAAAAATAAAAACTGTTCCTGAGCCATCAACTTTTTTAGCTTGTATATCTTGTATGATTATGATCAGTTTACTACGGCGTAAAGTTCATAGTAGCTAAGGGCATCATCGTGCTAAAAAGAGGAAAACTATAGCAACACACAAAGGACAAACCCAGATTTAATAAGCAGGTATTTGGGAAGGGAATTAATTTTTTTTGCACAAACACTACTGGCTGACTCTAATAATTATCGCTTTTGTGAATATCTGCTTGTGAGCCAAACTGAACCCTACATTGAACAGTATCATAACGCGGGATCGGAACAGTAACGATCGCTGGCTATGGCAAGTTCACTCTCACCTTGAGCGGACGATTGTTCTGCACAGTTTAAACAACGTGGAAATTCCCCTTACTGAAATCTATCGTCGCATTAATTTTTAAGGCTGCTTAACTCTCTTGGAACTGATTAGTGGGACTCATCACCAAAAGAAGCACTTCCAAGGAAGCTAGAAAAAGCAACTAACATCCAACCGAAACAAATATGTTTTTGGGTTTGCCAATCGTATCTCTCTTCTATTATCGGGATTGTGTTAGCTTCAACAATTTCTAATCCCCAGTAGCCCAATGCACTGATGCCAAACAATATAGTGCTGACGATGGATAATTTAGCGATAACTTTGAAAATGTAATTGCTTAAAGTGGGTAGTACCTGAAAGGATTGTCTGTGACGGTGGTGGATAGTGAGTTGACTTGGAGCTACAACCGAAACACGTCTTGGTCTTTGTTGAGTGAGTTGAGAGACAACTTGTTTATTATCAGTCATGGGTCAAACCAAAGCTTGTTGGTTGTAGCTAGATTAGTTTCAGTAATTATATTGTAAACTTTCGTCAGGATGATGTGGTTAAATTTACATAAAATTTCCCCATTCAGAAAAGATATTCTAATGGTTAAGCGATGTCATACGAAAAAACCCAGAGGACAAACAAACGATTAAGCTGAAAGTCAGTTAGAAATATCCCCCAGTGCGGCGGTATGGGCTGGGGGATACACTTAATCAATCCGCATTGCTGTAGTAAATCGGCTGCAATACTTTCCGACAAGCTAATTTACAAATGTCGCCAGAAGTTCTTACTGATAGTCTTGAGGCTGACAACCTTAGTTTCTACTGTTGCTTCAGGAGCATGACCAACAGCCACCGCAGCAACTTGTAGTGCAGATGTCGTTAACAGAGAATTGAGTAATTCTTGCTGATAGTCAATATCTGCTACTGTGCGGTAAACTCTGTGATAATTTATCTGCATCCCCAAAGGTGTTGGGACAATTTTCAGATACTCATTAAGAGCAGATATGTAGCTATCACCAAAATTCCTGTTTACAACAGCCGGACGGATTATATTCAACAATTGAATAGCTCGTCTAATGTCTGCAACACTGCGGTTAGCATCAATCTCTGGCTGACTTTCGCTGTAGCCTTTGGATTTCTTTTCTGTTACCAGATTGTTGAATTTGCTAACGGCTCTTTGATGATTGCCTAATGTGTGAACTTTAGTCTGCGCTTGATAACCGACTCTGCCCCACTGCACTGTTAAGTTACCATCTTCGACAATGGCCGCCCAGAATTTATTGCTGTTCTGGATAGCATCAACAAAGACTAAATAGATTTCCATATTTTTACCCTGTCAACTCACGACTTGACGGGTATTGCCCCATCTGAGATAGATATACTGAACGCGATCGCTACGAACCTAAAAGAGCGATCGCCCCATAGATCAGGAGACAATCGCTTTCTCATCAGTTCAGATTCCGAAACTTAGCAGCACGCAAAGACTGAGTTTTCGCTGCAACCACAGGACTACTAGCCCGTCGTGCGGTAGATGCCCAGGATTGCATACGCTCGACTGCCGCAGCGTCCTGAATCGCAAGCGGGGTAATGGTTTGACGGCAGGTTTCAAGGTCAGCAAGTGTTACCTGTTGCGGTCTACCCTCATCGAATGCCAGCAGTGCGGCTTCCGAAGCAAGGGTTTCTAGTTCTGCCCCTGAAAATTTCGCGGTCGAAGCTGCGATCGCTTCGAGGTACTCCGATTCCAGGTGAATGCCAAAGCGTTGTAGATGAATCCCCAGAATCTGTACACGCTCTGGCTCTGTGGGCAAGTCAACAAAGAAATTTTCATCGAAACGGCCTTTCCGTTTTAGTTCACTTGGTAACACAGATGGGTCATTACAAGTTGCCACGACAAACACGCCACTGGTTGATTCCGACATAAACGTGAGAATATTGCCCAGAATCCTCTGTGAGACTCCGCTAGTGTCACCAGTACCCGAAAGGGCTTTTTCTATTTCGTCCACCCATAAAACGCAGGGTGCGATCGCTCTCGCTGACAACTCCAAGTGCCTCCTCAAATGGTTGTGTAGCCGATAAACAACTCAAACCCTCGAATCCCTCAGCCTCTACGCGAACTTCACCTGTAGCATTGTCGAAATGAATCAGTATTGAACGTTCCATATTTATCTCCTCACGTACTGTTTAACTTCCTGATGTCCGGCAAAGGTTAGGCGTAGGGTTTGGACCTTGCGGGGAGACAAAATACCCTGAAAAGCTTATAGATTAAAGAATGTGGCAATTTATGGTAAAACAAAAAGAGCCTTTGTTTGCAACAAGCTCTATCTAA
>NZ_JACJQM010000239.1:0-5556 GCF_014696655.1 Nostoc sp. FACHB-888
GAGTTGTTAAAGCGCTGCGAAAACCAGTCTCCAAGCTGGATTTATCCCCTTTTCCTGCACCCTCTTGACAAAAGTGCAATCACTCTAACCTCTCACCGATGGCCCGGATTTGGCTAACAAGTCTGCCTGAACTAGCCAATTTTTGGCATTGGAATATATAGCTGTCATGGTTCAGATGATTGTTAAAGTCTTGATTTTTCCGGCTTGGCGTTGATTTTTAGGCAAATCTAGACAAATCCAGATATCCAGTTATTGGTTAGCCATAGCATCACTTTCCGGCTTCTATTGCCTTTGTTGGGTGACTGTTTTTGGTTTGCTTAATGCTATATTAGCATAGAATCGCATGAAATTAGAATGCGATAACATGAAATAAGCAAAGACAATTACCACATGAGGCTAGAATCGATGAATAAAGAAACTTTCATCGACATGACTAAGAGAACAACTATTGTTTTACCGGATGCAGTTTATGAAGATTTACAAATATGGGCTGATGAAGAAGGTAGAGCCACAGCTAATCTCGTAGCGTTTCTTGTGGAACAAGCCATAAGAGCTAAATTTCCATCCAAGTATCCTCCTGCTTACAGAAGAGTAGAGGCAAGCGATCGCCAAACATGACATTAATAGATGGCTATTAGTTCAAAAATGTAGTGTAAAGCATTACTATCAGTACAGTTCGTATAATTTCACATCATTAATTTTGATGTCTCCAATGACTACCGTGAAAGACCCAGCAACCGATTTTCAACTTCCGCCGCATAACGAAGCGGCGTTAGAGTGGATTAGGGAGGCGATAGACCATGAATCTGGTCTGGCTCTAGTGACTGGTGGTGTTGCGCTTGGTACAGGCAGCTTCATTAATCCGTTTGGCTGGCTTGCTTTTGCATTGGCTTACAAGCCGTTAGTACGAGTTCAAAAACTTGTGCGGCTGGAAAAAATAATAACCCTACTTTTGCAAGAGTTTAAAAGCAAAGGCATACAAGTCTTTCCGGTACTGAAAATACAAGACAAGAACCCTGTAGACTTATTTATTAGGTTTCCTGGGAAAACTCACCTGTTTATCTCCATCAGATCGAAAGGAGACAGCTTGATTGTCTACAACGAAGCCAAAGAGGTTTTGCAGGTGAGAAGAAAAAAGAATCGCTTAGGAACTTGGGAACCTTGCCCTCTAGTTGAACTGGGAGATTACAAAAGCTGGCTTGACAAGAATAGAGCAATATTTGGGATGTCTTCGCGTGAAGCGCAAAAGACACCCACAGCAAGAGTTTTGGTTTTATGGCCTCCGACAAAGGCATCCCCAAATCATAATGAACATCTTTATACGGAGATAGGAAACATGAAAGTTCTAGTTCTCAAGAGAAAAGGTAGTGCATTTGTAATTCCAGAGGAGGAAGTAACCGAGTTTGTCAGAAATTGGTTAGGCAAATATGAATAGAATAAATGGCGAAAACCCCGGTTCCTGCTAGGACACGGGGCTTTCTAAGTTTATTCACTTGGAATTGGGGATTGGGTTTCGCAGCCTAATTAGTATCCCTAATAGTAATTTTATCTTACACGATTAGGTGTAAAGCCAATGTAATACTGGCTCACCAGATGTCAACAGCGTTTCAGGAATTTTAGCAAAGCGTGATTTTTGAACGTTTGTACTAGAAGATTACTGCCACGGGATAGCTCCAATTCCTCCAACACACATAATGGAGGATTTGTAAAGTGTCACAAAAACAGCTATTTCATACCGATACTACCAACAAGCTGCTAGAAGCAACCAAAGCTAACGCTTGCCCCCACTGCGGTAAACCAGACTGGTGCTACTCAATAGGAGAATTGACAGTCTGCAACCGCGATGCCCAACCCGCTTCTGGGTGGGAGCAAACATCAAAGACTGACCGCAACGGTAAGCCATACTACGCACCAGAAAAGCATCAAAAACCGCCACGTCCTCAAGGCAAGAAAGAATATATTTACTACGACCGCTCAGGGCAACCATTGGTTAAGGTAACTCGCATTGATGACGGTAACGGGAAAAAGCGAATCTTTCAGTCACATTGGGATAATCATAACTGGGTTAAAGGATTAACTGATGAAGTAAAAGCCTCTATTCCCATTTATCGTTATACCGAAGTCAAAGCAGCTTTAGCAGCTGGTAGAACCATCTTCATCGTTGAGGGTGAAGGCATAGCCGATATTCTCTGGGAAATGGGCATACCTGCCACAACCACAATCGGCGGCGCTCTGAAGTATCGCGCCTACGGCAATTACCAAGCGGATTTAGAAGATGCTAATCTAGTTCTTTGTCCCGACCGTGACGAACCTGGGTTAAAGCACATGGAAGATATTTTCAAAGATTTCCCAGATGCTAAATGGTTGTATGCCCCTCCCAATGACTTTTACTGGACACACCTAGCCAAAAACGGCGGACTGGATATTAAAGACTGGGTAGAAGATGGGGCAACCGTAGATGACATCATACAGGCAATTGAGGATAGACGGATCGTTGTTGATACGCTCAATAAGTCTCTAGAAGCTGATTCCGACCGAGAGCGCCCAACAGAAAGCAAGTTGGAGCAAAAATTTAATCAGATTCGTGCCGTCTGGGGTGAACGTCTGCGCTGGAACACTCTTAAAAAGCAAGTAGAACTTGACGGACATCCACTACCACTTGACCGCATTGATTTGAAGATTGCCAGACAAATTCATCTTGATATTAGCAAGGAACAAGGTAAGGGCATTGTTCTCGACCTAGCTCAAGAAAATCCCTACAGCCCAGTGGTTGAGTATCTCGAACGGGTGAGCCATAAACATGCTGATGTCGATATCAGCATACTTGATACAATAGCTTCATGTTACTTTGGCACTAATGACCCGTTACACGCTGCGCTGATGAAACGGACTTTGATTGCAGCAGTGGCACGGGCATACGAGCCGGGGTGTAAACATGATGAAATTACCATTCTTCAAGGTAAGCAGAAATCTCTCAAGTCAACATTTTGGAGAGTTTTAGCAGGTAAACAGTTCTTCACTGATGACATCTCTGGCACAGAAAAAGATGAAATCATGAAGATTGGCCAGTACTGGCTATTGGAGTATGCCGAGTTTGAGAACTCCTATAAAAAGAAAGATGTCTCACAGCTCAAGGCTTTTCTCTCACGTCTGACTGATTCGATTCGCCGCCCTTATGGTACAGATATTGAGGATTTACCCAGACCATCTATTTTTGTTGGCACTACCAATCAGGACGAATTCTTGTATGACCCGACTGGTGAGCGTCGTTTCTGGGTAGTTTCGGTTTTAGTCAACCGGATCAACATTGAGTTACTTCAAAAAGAACGGGATCTGATTTGGGCTGCTGCCGTCGCCGCTTACAAGAGTGGAGAACAGTGGCACTTGACCGACACCGAAGATGAATGGTTAGAGGCTGCTAACAAACACTATCAAAGCACAGATCCTTGGGAAGCGGAAATCATGGCTTGGGCTAACATTCGCAATGAAGTATCGGCATCAGAAATACTTAGCTCAGTTCTCAAAATTGAGTTAGCCAAGCAAGGCATGGCAGAGAAAAACCGTGTCACTCAAATCCTCCGGGCTAATGGATGGAACAGAGGCTCACGCAAACGGATAGCTGGTAAACTCCTTTACCCCTGGACTAAGCCACAACTAGAGACTAGAACAGAGACTGGAACACCACTAGAACAGCAACTAGAACAGTCTGAAACTATTGCTTCTCAAGAGTTAGAGATTGAGTGTTCTAGTTGTTCTAGTGATTCTCCAAAACTTTTAGAAAATTTTGACAGTAGTGGGGGAGAAAATTTCACCCCACCTCCAGAAAAAGATAAAAGTTTGAAAAGTGACTGGAACACAACCGAGCCAGAAAATACTGAAACAGTTATACAGCAAGCATCTGATAGCTGTTCTAGTCTTTGTTCTACCACCTCAGTAGATCGGGTGATTGCCAATGCGGAACTGATTCGGGAGTCTATTGTAGATGAGTCCTGGCAAATGATTGATGAACTGATAGAAGAATGGACGGATGAATTTAAAACTGCTGTTTGGGGATTATTGACCCCTGTTGAACGCAAGGCTGTTAAACAACTTAAACCTAAAGCGTGAACCTGATTCCGTTTCCCAAGAAGTGTGATGCCTGCGCTCCTTTCTTCCGAAGCACTTTGTTGGCGGGTTGCTTTAGGGATCAAGTTTAAGCTTATGGGTGCAGACTATACCCGCTTCTGGCCAGAGCGCTGCAAGCAGAGGCAGAATAATGTATAAAATTTGTCTTTTTAGCACTGTATAGCGGTCTAAGGGGCGTTAGGCGATGATTTTGACAGTCCATCAAAATTTTGTAAAAAATAGGTCTTGATTAACAAGAATTTTTGTTAGAGAAAATGCTGGATTTTTAGCTAACTTAAAAATAAAATTACACCTAAAATTGTTGGTTATGGCCAATGAGATGTTAGACTGCAAATAGCTTGATCATTCAGAACTTTTAATAACCTCTATATTTTTAATACAACGGTAACTTCTGTCATAAAAAATACCAATGTAAGTGATGTTTGACTAAAAATCGATGTTTGGTGAATAAAATCTTTTCCGAAAATAGACAAAAGCTCCGTGTAGTAAGTTTCGGAATAACTGCTCATTTGATTCCTAATGTTTATAAGAAGTCATTTCCACCATCTGGAAATGGCTTCTTATGCAGTCAGACGAGTCACAAGTTTTAATACCTTGGAATCTGATTCATTCGTTGAAACTTCATTCAGCTTAAGTGACTTATACAACAGGGGACTCAATCACTGGATAGCTCTTGGAGAAAGGATTCAGAGAATTTTTTTGAGAGACTGCTCATCCCAATAAGGAAACCGACCGTACTAACCTATTGAGAGGGTTTTGATCATGCCTAGACTTACCGTTCCACCAAATTTCATCGGCACCCCCGATTCCGACACTTTAGTTGGCGAAGAGTTAAATGCATCACCAGCAATTGGTATTGAGATTTTAACTGGAGGTTTTGTTCGTACATACTCAGGAAAGGACACTATCACTGGCATCGGTACTGGCGACAACCTTGGCATTGGTATTGACAACTCCGGCACCATCGATACTGGCAAGGATAATGATAAAATCACTGGAATTGGCAATAGCTATGGCATCAATAACCAACCAGAAGGCACTATTGAGACCGGCAAGGGTAACGATACAATCACTGCAATTGCCAGTGGCGATGGCGTTAGCATTGTAAACTACAGCACTATAAGTACTGGTGACGGTAACGACACAATCACTGGCAATAGCAACGACATTGGCGGCAGGGGTATCTCTCTCGATGGTGTCCTCGGCGGTGGCATCATCGATACTGGTGCTGGTAACGACACAATCACTAGCGATAGCAGCACTTTTGGCATCAACATAGCAGCCGGCGGCACAATCAATACTGGCACTGGTAACGATACAATCATTGGCATCTGACCAAGGCAGTAATTGTTCGCGGTAGTCGGCGTAATCTTCACTACCAACAACGCAGATATCTCCTGACTTTAATTCGGCTGCTAGGTAGTAAAAAAT